>DASXWZ010000358.1:0-10507 GCA_036503375.1 Rhodanobacteraceae bacterium
GCTCCGATTGCGCGCAGAAGCGCGCGGTCATCGTGCCGCAACCGGCAACGCGCCGCTGCGTCATCCATGCCGGCGGGGCGCCGGCATGGATGACTATTCCTCAGTGCGCCATCGCGGCGACCATTGCGCCGCCGAAGATCACACCGGCGATGATCGCGAGGATGAAGAAGATCACGTACTGGATCAGCGTGATCAGGCAGGCACGGCCGAAGCTCATCTTCGCACCGGACGCCACCGCCATCGCGCCGCCGTCGGTCACCGCTCCGCC
The DNA here is from genome assembly GCA_036503375.1 of Rhodanobacteraceae bacterium. Lineage (GTDB taxonomy): Bacteria > Pseudomonadota > Gammaproteobacteria > Xanthomonadales > Rhodanobacteraceae > 66-474. Next base: position 269 of record DASXWZ010000358.1, read on the forward strand.
GCCGGACCGCGTCAGCAATTGCTGGATGATCGCCGCGGTGACGAGGAAGCCGACCACCACCCGGATCAGATTACCGAACATGCCGATGCCCAGCACCAGACTCAGCACCCAACTGACCACGAGCGCGGCGATGAAGCAGACGATCGTCACCACCAGCGCCTTCACGAACGAGGGCATCCACTTCTCGACCATTTTGGTCGCCAGCATCAGGATCAGCGTGCCGACGATGATCCCGACGACGAAGAACAGCAGGATCATGCCGATCCCCATGCCCATCAATGCACCGAAACCAGCTCCGCTTGCCATGATTTCGCCTCCCAGGTGATCCGCGCGGCGCGCGGCGCGCCGATCATGGCGGGCACGGGTTTGCGCCGCAAGGGTGGCCGCAACAGACCGGTTTTCGCTATCGGCTGAACTCCCGATTGAGCAGCACCGCCAGCCTTGCACCGGCTTCGCGCAGGCGTTCTTCCGCGATCGGCGTTTCGCGTGCCACATAAGACGCATCGATGGTGCGCGTGGTCGGATATACGCCTTCATCGCGCACCACGCGGCAGGACTCCTGCGCCCACTGCGCGGGCCCGTCCTGCGGCACCGCACGTGCATTCGCCGATAATCGATTGGCGAGCGCCTGATAGCCCAGACCGGTCGCGTTCAAGAGCGTCGAATCCCAGATGCGGTGCAGGTTGGTGCCGCGGCCGTGCCAACGCACCTGGAAGTCGTTGCCGCCCTTGTCATCACGATAGCTGGCGTGCAACGGCTGGTGCACGTCGCCGACGAAGTGCACCACAAAGCTCAGGGCCTGCGCGCGTTCGGCGTCGTCGCGCGAGCGGTCGCCGAGGATCGCGGCGTAGTGGCCGATCGCCCACACCACGCAGCGGTCGCGCGCGCAATCGCGTGGCGGATCGTATATGCAATCGCGCGAATGGAAATTCACGTAGTGCAGCTTCGCGGTACGTTTGTAAAACGCCGGGTCGAGATCGCGCAGGTCATCCGGCCAGGTGGCGATGTCGGCGAGACGATGCGCGCCGGCGACCGCGAGCAGCAGGTCCACCTGCGCCAGCGCGGCCGGCGCCAACTGCTTCTGCGCCAGTTGCGCGATCACGCGGTGGCCGAGCGGGCCCCAGGCGAAAGCGACCGGTGCAATGGCAATCAGGGCGCAGCCAAGAAGGAGACCAGCCAGGCGCGTCGTTGTCATCCCAGCGAATCCGCGTCCAGCGGCAGTTTCAGGTACCTGCGCCCGCCATCTGTTACCGGCGGCAATTGCCCCGCACGAATATTCACCTGCAATGCAGGCCACAGCAGCTTCGGCACCGACAGCGTGGCATCGCGAGCGCGGCGCATCGCCACGAAATCTTCCTGCGTGGTGCCGCGGGCGATGTGCCTGTTGTCGCGCATCTGTTCTGCGACGGTGGCCTGCGCGCGCGGCGCTTCGCCGTCCTTCGGATAGTCGTGGCAAAGGAACACGCGCATCTCTTCCGGCAGCGCGTAGAGTTTCTGCACGGAGGCGTACAACGTCGCCGGGTCGCCGCCGGGAAAATCGCAACGTGCGCTGCCCAGCGCCGGCGCGAACAACGTGTCCCCGATGAACACCGCGTCGTCGATGCGATAGCTCATGCCGTCCGGCGTGTGTCCCGGCGTGGCGATCGCCTCGATCTGCAATCTTCCGAGCGGCAATGTGTCGCCATCCTCCAGCAGTGCATCGAACTGCGAGCCGTCGGCCACGAATTCATCATCGAGACCGAGCAGCGACTTGAAGGTGCGCTGCACCTCGACCACGCGCGCACCGATGGCCACCTGGGCGCCGGTGCGACGCTTGAGCCACGCGGCGGCGGTCAGGTGATCGGCGTGCACGTGGGTTTCCAGGATCCATTTCGGTTCCAGCGTCTGTTCGCGCAGATGCTCGAGCAGCGTGGCCGCACTCTCGGCGGAAACGCGGCCGCTGGCGGCGTCGAAATCCAGCGCCGGATCGATGATCGCCGCGGCATCGCCGTCCGCATCGCGCACGATGTAGGACCACGTGGACGTGGCTGCATGGAAGAACGGCGTCACTTCCGGATTCATCGCCCGCTCCGTGGTTTCCGCGTCATTATGCGTGCGCCGGGCCGGCGCTGAAACCCGTTCGCATTGCCGCTAAAATGGCCAATTCTTCCCCGCAATCACCGCAACGAGGGACGCAATGGCCATCAAGGTAGCGATCAACGGTTACGGCCGCATCGGCCGCAACATCCTGCGCGCGCTGTACGAAGCGAACCGCCACCAGGACATCCGCGTGGTCGCCATCAACGATCTGGGCGACGCAGAAACCAACGCGCACCTCACCCGCTACGACACCGCGCACGGCAAGTTCCCGCGCGAAGTAAAGGTCGAAGGCGGCGACCTGGTAATCCACGGCGATCACATCAAGGTCTGCGCCGAGCGCGATCCGTCGAAGTTGCCGTGGAAGGATCTGGGCGTGGACATGGTGCTGGAGTGCACCGGCTTGTTCACCTCGAAGGCGAAAGCCTCCGCGCACCTGGCCGCCGGCGCGAAGAAGGTGATCATCTCCGCGCCCGGAGACACGGATGTCGACGGCACCTTCGTGATGGGGGTCAACGACGACAAGTTGAGGGCTTCCTACGCCGTCATTTCCAATGCTTCGTGCACGACAAATTGCCTGGCGCCGCTGGCCAAGGTGCTGCACGAGAAGATCGGCATCGTGCACGGGCTGATGACAACCGTGCACGCCTACACCAACGACCAGGTGCTGACCGACGTCTACCACAAGGACCTGCGCCGCGCGCGCAGCGCGACCATGTCGCAGATCCCGACCAAGACCGGCGCGGCAGCCGCGGTCGGCCTGGTGCTGCCGGAATTGAACGGAAAACTCGATGGCTTTTCTGTGCGCGTGCCGACGATCAATGTCTCGCTGGTCGACCTGACCTTCGTCGCCAAACGCGACACGACGAAAGAGGAAATCGATGCGGCGGTGCGCGAGGCGGCCGACGGCAAGCTCAAGGGCATCATCGGCATCAACACCGCGCCGCTGGTGTCGATCGATTTCAATCACGACCCGCGCTCGTCGATCTACGACGCCACGCTCACCAAGGTGATGGGCGGCACGCTGGCGAAGGTCTGCTCCTGGTACGACAACGAGTGGGGCTTCTCCAACCGTATGCTGGACATGGCAGAGGCGTTCGCGAACGCGCGGTAAAAGCGAACCCCGCAAGCAGCCGTCCATGGCGCGCTTTCCTGCCCGCACATCCTTGTGCGGGCGTTCGTCAGCGCAGCCGACGCCTTATTGGCATCGGCTAAACGCGCAGACGAATCCACGGGGGTCGTGCGCGATCGCCACGCTGACGATGTACGCGAAGGTTGCCAGCGCGAGCAGGTAGCACGTCGCGCGGGCGCCTTGCGTGTGCGCACGTTTCAGCGCGAACGTGCCCAGCACGATGTATACGATCAGCAGAACGAGTTTCGTGGTCAGCCAGCCGTTGACGAACGGGTACTGCCGAATCACGAACAGCAGCGTGATGCCCGCGGCCAGCAGCACGGTGTCGATCGCCATGGAACCATAACGCAGTACTGGATGCATCACCTGCGGCCAACGCGCCAGCGCGAGCGCGCCGCGCGTGCAGAACAGGAAACCGGAGGCGATCACCGCCGCGACATGCACGTCGCGGATCTGCAGGTAATGCGCGGCAAGGCTCACGCGGCAGTCACCCGGGAAAATCCTCGCGCAGCAAACCGTAAAACGACGTATCGCACCACTCGTCGTTGACGAACCAGCGTTTGCGCAACGTGCCTTCCTGCACGAAACCCAGCCGCTCCAACATGCGCCGCGAAGGCGCATTGCGCGGGTCGGTGTCGGCCTCGATGCGTTCCAGTTGCAGCGCGTCGAACGCGTGATGCAGGACGAGGCGCAACGCCTCGCCCGCCAGGCCCTTGCCCCATAGCGCCGTCGACAGCACGTAACCGATTTCCGCGCGTCGATGGTCGCGATCCAGCTTGAACAGCGTGACCGTGCCGATCAAGTCGTCGGTTGCAAGACCGGCGATTGCCCAGGGCAGCACCCCGCCCGATTCCATGTCGCGGCGGGCACGCTGGAGGTGCGCCTGCGCCTGCGCGATGCCGGTCCAGGGCGAACCACTCCAGTAGCGCATCGCCAGCGGATCGCCGTAAATCGCGAGCAACGCGGCAGCGTCGCCGTCGCGGAGTTCGCGCAAACGCACGCGAGGGCCTTCCAGGACCGGCAACGCGACTGGTTCAACGGCGCTCATGTGCGAGCGGGGCTTCGATGCGCTGTTCGATCGCGCCGAAAATCGAATTGCCGTCCGCATCCAGCATTTCGATCTTGATCAGGTCGCCGTATTTCAGGAACGGCGTGCTGGGCTTGCCGTCGCGCAAGGTTTCCACCGTGCGCTGCTCGGCCAGGCACGAAGCGCCTTTGGACGTGTCCTGATTTGCAATCGTGCCCGAGCCGACAATGGTGCCGGCGGTCAGCGGGCGCGTTTTCGCCGCGTGCGCGATCAGTTGCGCGAAATCGAACTGCATGTCCTCGCCGGCGTCGGCCTCGCCGAACCACTTGCCGTTGATCCAGGTGCGCATTGCCAGGTGCAGCTTGTCGTCGCGCCAGGCCTCCCGCAGTTCGTCCGGTGTGACGAGTACCGGAGACAGCGCCGAGCGCGGCTTGGATTGCAGGAAACCGAAACCTTTCGCCAGCTCGCCGGGAATGAGATTGCGCAAGGACACGTCGTTGACCAGGCCGATCAACTGGATGTGCTCCGAAGCGGCTTGCGGTGTCACCGCCATCGGCACGTCGTCGGTGACGACCACCACCTCGGCTTCCAGGTCGATGCCGTATTCTTCGCTGGGCACACGCACCGGATCGCAGGGCCCGAGAAAGCCCGCGCTGGTGGCCTGGTACATCAGCGGATCGGTATAGAAACTTTCCGGCACCTGCGCGCCGCGCGCCTTGCGCACACGCTCGACGTGCGGCAGGTAGGCGCTGCCGTCCACGAATTCGTACGCGCGCGGCAGGGGCGCCGCGAGATCGTTGAAGTCCAGTTCGAACGCGTGCTGCACGGCCTTGTGCCGGTGCTTGCACAACGCATCGTAGAGCGCGTGCAGCCTCGGCGCGGCGTTTTCCCAATCGTCGAGCGCGGCCTGCAGAGTGGGCACGATATCCATCGCGCGCACCGCGTGCGCAAGATCGCGGCTGACGACGACCAGGGTTCCGTCTCTGCCGCCTTCTTTCAGACTTCCGAGCTTCATCGTCGCCCCTTCGTCATTACAAACCGCGTCCTGCGCTTTTCTCTTGAGTCATCGGTTCCGCGGATGTTCGCTTCGACATCCTGCCTGGGCAGTCCGGATGCGATGCAGCCGCGATCCGGAATCCAGCTTTCAACCGCACCCTTCAACGTAATCGACCTGCGGTGAAACGCCGATGCGCCACGATTTCACCACACCGGATGCGCCAGTTCCGAAGATCAATTTCGCACCCTCGCCCTGCGGCGACGACACGCTCAGATTCTTCGCGGCGGAATCATACTTGTCCGGACTCACCGTCAAGTGACCGGCATAGAGCTTTTCGATCTTCTTTACATCCATCCCGACACGCCCGCCGCCCGGCGCCGTCCTGTCCGCTGCTTTCACGTCTGTGCGCACGAAGCGATCGCCTTCCACCATGAAAAGCAGATCGTATTTGTCCAGGCGTGGGCGCAGGTAATAGCACGCCCGAGGATCGTTGGGAGGCGCTTCTCCATACAACGGCGTTCCCCAAGCCTTGCGCATCTGCTCCGGAGTCATGCCGAAACGCAGCGGACCGATGCCGCTGAAATCCGGCATGGCGTCGAACACGGAACGTGGAGGCAAATCAGTTGTGGGCCGCGGCGGCGGCGGCGCATCCGGCGGTGCCGTCGGCGTATCCATCGAACCGGCATCGTGCGATCCGGTTGCGCCGCACGCGATCAGCATCAAGGCGGTTGCCGCGATTGAAAAAAACCGGATCACGGCCGCTTCGGATCGAAGTGCTTCTTCAATCCCGCCCAGCAATCCTGATAGTCGCCCTGCAGCTGCGGCGATTCGAGTGCCTGCCGCGTCGGATGGAAGACGTAACGCGACTCGAACATGAAAGCCATCGTGTCCGCGATGTGCTGCGGTTTGGAAGTGTCGATTGCGCTGGCCTTCTCGAAACTCGCCGCGTCCGGTCCGTGCCCACTCATGCAATTGTGCAGGCTTGCGCCGCCCGGCGCGAAGCCTCCGGCCTTGGCGTCATATTCGCCGTGCACCAGGCCCATGAACTCGCTCATCACGTTGCGGTGGAACCACGGCGGCCGGAAGGTGTTTTCCGCCACCAGCCAGCGCGGCGGGAAGATCACGAAATCCACGTTCGCCGTGCCGGGCGTGTCGCTCGGCGAAGTCAGCACGGTGAAAATGCTCGGATCGGGGTGATCGTATGAAATCGAGCCGATGGTATTGAAGCGGCGCAGGTCGTAGCGGCAAGGCGCGTAGTTGCCATGCCATGCGACAACGTCCAGCGGGGAGTGATCTATGCCCGCGCGCCACAGATGGCCTTGGAATTTGGCGATCAATTCGAATTCGCCTTCGGTATCTTCATACGCCGCGCATGGCACCTCGAAATCGCGCGGATTGGCCAGGCAGTTGGAACCGATCGGTCCGAGATCCGGCAGCCGCAGCAGCGCGCCGAAATTTTCGCAGACGTAGCCGCGCGCGGTTTCATCCACCAATTCGACGCGAAAACGGACGCCGCGAGGAATCAGCGCGACCTGCTGCGGTTCGATTTCCAGCACGCCCAGTTCCGTGGCGAGCTTGAGTCGTCCCTGTTGCGGCACGATCACCAGCTCGGCATCGGCATCGTAGAAGAACCTTCCTTGCATCGAGCGATTGCAGGCGTACACGTGCATCGCGCAGCCGGCCTGCGCCGCTGCCCCGCCGCTGCCCGCGATCGTGTAGAGGCCATCGATGAAATCCGCGGGTGCCTGCGGCAGCGGAAACGGGCTCCAGCGCAATTGGTTGGGCGAAGCCGCGACCTCGTCGAAACGGTTGTGGAAATGCGGATGCGGGAAAGCAGCGAACGGCTGGTGCATCGCCGCCGGACGGACGCGATACAGCCAACTGCGCCGGTTCGCATGCCGCGGCGCGGTGAACGCGGTGCCGGACAACTGCTCGGCATACAAGCCATGCGGCACGCGCTGCGGCGAGTTCCGGCCCACCGGCAGCGCGCCCGGCAATGCTTCCGTCGCGTGCTCGTTGCCGAAGCCGGAGAGGTAGGTTTGTCCCTGCGATGTGCGACTGCCCGTCATGCGCTTTGCTCTTGAAGCCCCTCTCCCTCCGGGAGAGGGGTGGGGGTGAGGGTTCGGTTGTCGACGGCGTTCAAGATCGCCTCAAGAACGGCATCCGCGTCACGCAATACATCATTGTCCCAGAATCGCACGACCTTGTAGCCTCGTGCCTCCAGAAAGCGCGCTCGCGTTGCGTCCTGCTCGTCGCAATGTTGTGAGCCATCCAACTCTACGATCACCCGTGCTTTCAGACAGACGAAATCCACGATGTAAGGCGGCATTGGATGCTGGCGTCTGAATTTGTAGCCGTTCAATTGGCCGGCGCGCAGTCGTTGCCACAGCTTGCGTTCTGCATCTGTGCCTGTTTGCCGCAGGTCGTGTGCGCGTTGGAGCGTTCGGCTGGGCAATGGCGGATTGATGCGTTTCGGCACTTCCGAACCCTCACCCCTGCCCCTCTCCCGACGGGAGAGGGGTTCAAAGCTCGCAGTTGAAGATCCACGCAGCATTGCGGCGCAGCGCTACAACACCCCTCGCTTCATCTGATCCCGCTCGATCGACTCAAACAGCGCCTGGAAGTTGCCTTCGCCGAAGCCTTCGTTGCCCTTGCGCTGGATGATCTCGAAGAAGATGGGTCCGATGCAGTTCTGGGTGAAGATCTGCAGCAGCAGGCGCTTTTTCGTTTCCTGATCGGCATCGATCAGGATCTTGTTCTTTGCCAGCCGTGGCACGTCCTCGCCGTGATTCGGCACGCGCACGTCGATCACGTCGAAATAGGTATCGGGCGTCTCCAGGAATTCGACGCCGGCCCTGCGCATCGCTTCCACCGTGTCGTAGATGGTGTCTGTGAACAGCGCGATGTGCTGGATGCCCTCGCCCTTGTATTCGTCGAGGTACTCGTTGATCTGCGACTTGGGATCGGACGATTCGTTGAGCGGGATGCGCACCATGCCGTCCGGCGCGGTCATCGCCTTGGAAACCAGGCCCGTCTTCGCGCCCTTGATGTCGAAATACTTGATCTCGCGGAAGTTGAACAGGCGCTCGTAGTAATCGGCCCACGTCTTCATGTTGCCGAAATGCACGTTGTGCGTCAGGTGGTCGATGAAGGTGAGGCCGAAGCCTTTCGGATTGCGCTCCACGCCCGGCAGCCATTCGTAATCGTCGAATACGCTGCCGGCGTTTCCGTAGCGATCGACCAGATACAACATGCAACCGCCGATGCCGGTGATGGTCGGCGCATCGACCGCTTTCGAGGATTCCTTGTTGGCGATCGCTTCCGCGCCGTTCTTCAGCGCGGCTTCGCGCACCGCATTCGCGGGCCGCGTGAAGCGGATCGCGAAACCGCAGGCGCAGGGACCATGCTGCTCGACGAAATCGGCGGCGAAGGAATCGGGCTGCTCGTTCACCAGGAAATTGCACTCGCCCTGGCGGTACAGCGTGATCGCCTTCGACTTGTGCTTCGCCACCGCGGTGAAACCGAGCCTCGGAAACAGCGCGTGCAGGACTTTTGCATCCGGCGCGGCGAACTCGACGAATTCGAAACCATCCACCCCCATCGGGTTCTCGAAGGTTGTCGGCCGCATGCCGATATTGGGTTGCGCGCTCATGGGAATCTCCGAGTTTCCAGATCTCGAACGCTTATTCTACCGCGTCGCCCACTGGCGCGATTTCGGCCTCCCACACACGGGAATGCTCTGGAAGCGTAGCGAGCGAAGGCAGGTTGCGTGACGCCGGAGCGCAGATCGAAGCCATTGCGCTTACGCTATGCCCCAAAGGCATAGCGTGCAATGGCTGAGGGTGAGGCATGGATGCCGATCGGAAGAAGCACCAAGGATGGTTCCCCGCAAGAAGCTGCACCGCCGGCGCGCAACAAATTGTTTTGCATCAGGCCGAGCGCAGTAGCTTCCGGAGCATTCCTAGCGAATTCCGTGCATCAACTTGTTCACCAGCGGCGAAACCACCAGCAGGAACACGCCCGCGCCGATCAGCAGCCAGAAGCCGAAGGTGAAGCCCGAGAGCGCGGACGCCGCCGTCATGCCGCCCGTGCCTGCCACGCGCGTGGCGAACAATCCGGACAGATTCCCGCCGACCGAGAGCGACAGGAACCAGCCGCCCATCGCGAAACCGACCAGTCGCGGCGGCGCGAGCTTGGTCACCATCGAAAGCCCGATCGGCGACAGGCACAACTCGCCCAGCGTCTGCAACGCATAAGTCGCGACCAGCGGCCAGAACGGAATCAGCCCGTTCGCGCCGAGCAATTTCGACAGCGCGAACATCAGCACCAGGAATCCGAGGCCGTTGAAGACCAAGCCAAGGCCGAACTTGCGCGGGATGGACGGTTCCATCCGTCGCCTATCCAGCCGGCCCCAAACCAAGGTCAGCGGCGGCGCCAGCAGGATGATCGTCAGCGGACTCACCGACTGGAACCAGCCGACGGGAAACACCCAGCCGCCGAACAGCTTTCGATCCACCAGGTTCTCGGCCAGGAAATTGAACGAGGTGCCGAGCTGGTAATAGAACATCCAGAACAGGATGTTGAAGGCGAAGATGATCAGCATCGCGATCACGCGATGCGTCTGCACGCGGTCGTGTCGCGCGGCTTCCACCAGCAGCATCGCCGCGACGACGATGAAGAGAATCCCGAGCAGCCACTGCAGCCCGCCCGCACCGACCCTCGACAGCAGCAGATAGATCAATGGCACAGCGACAATCACGCCGAGTACCACCCACGCCACGCGCGACAATCCTTCCGCACCGGCTGCAGGCCGTCCTACGTTCTTCAGTCGACGCCGGCCAAACCAGAACCACAATAGGCTGAGCACCATGCCGATGCCGGCAGCGAGGAACACCAGCCGGAAATTCTGCTGCATGGGTGTGGAGGTGAAGTGCGCCGCGAGCCATCCGGTCAGCAGCGGCGCGACGAATGCGCCCGCATTGATGCCCATGTAGAACAGCGTGAAGC
>DASXWZ010000359.1:0-8256 GCA_036503375.1 Rhodanobacteraceae bacterium
CGTCTGGAACGAATTTGGGCAACCGAAGGTTGGCCGGAAGGGCAAAGTCCATGGATGGACTTTGCAATCTGCTCTGGTTTCGAGTGCAGATTCCGGGTTCTGCCGCGATGAAGCCGCGGCAGCCGCGGAATGACGATGCTCTTAACCTCTTTCGAGTCCCGAGTCCCGAGTCCCGAGTTCATGTCCGATATCCTGCAACGCATCCTCGCGCGCAAGGCGCAGGAGATCGAGGCGCGCAGCGCGGCGCTGCCGCTGCGCGAACTGTCGGCGCGTTGCGCCGACTTGCCCGGCACGCGCGGCTTCGCCGCCGCGCTGGAAGCGAAGATCGAACAAGACCAACCCGCAGTAATCGCCGAGATCAAGAAAGCTTCGCCCAGCGCGGGCGTGATCCGCGAGCCGTTCGATCCAGCATGGATCGCGCGCCGCTACGCAGCCGGCGGCGCGGCGTGCCTTTCGGTTCTCACCGACATCGATTTCTTCCAAGGCACCGACGAATACCTGCAACAGGCGCGCGCGGCCTGCGCTCTGCCGGTGCTGCGCAAGGATTTCACCATCGAAGCATGGCAGGTTTATGAAGCGCGGATGATCGGCGCAGATGCGATCCTGCTGATCGTCGCCGCGCTGGGCGATGCGGCGCTGCTGGAACTGGCGCTACTGGCGGCGGAACTCGATCTGGACGTGCTGATCGAAGTGCACGACGAAGCGGAACTGGAACGCGCATTGGAGATTCCTGCGCCGATCATCGGCATTAACAACCGCGACCTGCGCACGTTCAAGACTTCACTGGACACCACGTTGAAGCTGTGCAAACGCGTGCAGGACGACGGGCGCATTCTCGTCAGCGAATCCGGCATCCGCACGCGCGAGGACGTGGCTCGGCTGCGCGCAGCCGGCGTGCATGCCTTCCTCATCGGCGAAACCTTCATGCGCGCGGCCGATCCGGGCGAAGAACTCGCGCGGTTGTTCGACAGTTGATCGACCGTGGAGTGACTCCGCTCCGCTCAGCGCGTCCCCTTCACCACGATCGTCTTGCCGCTGACGTCGATGCTGCCCTGGTCTTCCAGTTGCTTCAGCACACGGCCCGCCATTTCGCGCGAGCAGCCGACGATGCGCGAGAGCTCCTGGCGCGAGATGCGGATTTGCGTGCCCTCCGGATGCGTCATCGCGTCCGGCTCCTGGCAGAGATCCAGCAATGTGCGCGCGATGCGGTTGGTGACGTCCATGAAGGCCATGCGGCTGACCTGGCGCGAGGTGCGCAGCAGACGGTGCGTCAGTTGCAGGCCGATCGCGAACAGGATGCGCGCGCAGTCCTCGCGCAATGCGCCGCCGAACAGATGGAACAGGCGCTCGTAGTTGATCTCCGCCAGCTCGCAGGTGCCGCGCGTGCGGATCAGCACCTCGCGCTGCGCCTGCTCGACGAACAGGCCCATCTCGCCGATGAATTCGCCGCGATTGATGTAGGCCAGGATCAGCTCGCGACCTTCATCGTCCTCGGAGCACACGGTCACCGAGCCGTCGATCACGTAGTAGAAAGTGTTGGCCGGATCGCCCGGCCGCATGATCACCGTCTTGCCCGGATAACGGCGGCGATGGCAATGATCCAGCAGGCGTTGCATGGTGGCCGGATCGGGCGCCAGCATCGGCGGCGCGTGCGAACGCTCATAGACCTGCTGCAGCAGATAACGCAACTCGGTCATCTCGCCTCCTGTGCGCGCAACGGATCGCGGGCGCGAGTGTAGCATTCGCGCGCCGCGCCGCGGCACTGCTCCTGCGTACATGGCCGGAACCACCTATAATCGTGGCCCGATCCGCGCGTGCCGCGCCCTCACCCCACCAACCTTCCCGGAAAGAGCCGTGGTCAAACCGCTGCCCCGCCTGAAGCTGCAGGGCTTCAACAATCTCACCAAGGCGCTCAGCTTCAACATCTACGACATCTGCTACGCGGTGTCGGACAGCCAGCGCGACCGCTACATCGACTACATCGATGAAGCCTACGATTCCGACCGTCTGACCCAGATCCTCACCGACGTGGCCGACATCATCGGCGCGAATATCCTGAATATCGCGCGCCAGGACTACGACCCGCAGGGAGCGAGCGTCACCATCCTGATCTCCGAGCATCCGGTGGTGGACAAGCTGGGCCGCGACGTGATCTCCGACGCGGTGGTGGCGCACCTGGACAAGTCGCACATAACCGTGCACACCTATCCGGAAACACACCCGCACAACGGCATCGCCACCTTCCGCGCCGACATCGACGTGGCGACCTGCGGCGTGATCTCGCCGCTGCGCGCCCTGAATTACCTGATCGACAGCTTCGAGTCCGACATCGTGATCATGGATTACCGCGTGCGCGGCTTCACCCGCGACGTGAAGGGCAAGAAGCACTACATCGATCACCGCATCAATTCGATCCAGGAATATCTCGCCCGGCACATCCAGCAGCGCTACGAGATGTTCGACGTCAACGTGTACCAGGAAAACATCTTCCACACCAAGATGCACGTGAAGGATTTCGACCTCGACACCTATCTGTTCGAGGCGCAGGCCGACGACCTTTCCTTCAAGGACCGCAAGCGCATCGAAAGCCTCGTCAAGCGCGAGATCGAGGAACTGTTCCACGGCCGCAACCTGATGTAGCCGCGCGCGCATTCACGCCGGCCGCTGTTTGCTGCCCGAGTCGGGAAGAACTGCGTGAACCGCGCGCGAAGGGTATTGTCCGGCGATGACCGAAATCCCGACGCGCTGGAAAAGTGCATCGCTCGTCGTTATGCCTCTGGCGGGCGCGGTTTTCGCGCTGGCTGCCCATGCGCGGCAAGAAGCACCGACGCAGCACCGTCCGCCGGTGTCTGCGAACGCGAAGACCCTGCAAACCATCGTCGTGACCGCCACGCGCATCGCGCAACCGGCGTTCGAAGTGCCCGCCTCGATCGACGCCGTCGAGTTGAACGACACGGGCACCGACCAGCCGAACATCAACCCTTCAGAGGCGCTGCATCGGATTCCCGGCGTGCTGGCCCGGGATCGGCAGAACTACGCGCAGGACGAACAGATTTCCATCCGCGGCTTCGGCGCGCGCAGCAGCTTCGGCGTGCGCGGCGTACGGCTCTACACCGACGGCATTCCCGCGACGATGCCCGATGGCCAGGGCCAGGTCTCGCATTTCGACCTGGGTTCGGCCGATCGCATCGAAGTGCTGCGCGGGCCGTTCTCCGCGCTGTACGGCAATTCTTCCGGCGGCGTGATCCAGCTCTTCACCGCCGACGGCAGCGATCCGCCGCAACAGCGCATCGATGCGCAGGCGGGCAGTTACGGAACGTACCATCTCGATCTGAACGCGCGCGGTTTGTCGGGCAACGCCGGTTACAACATCGATGCATCGCATTTCGAAACCGGCGGGTTCCGCGATCACAGCCGCGCGCGGCGCGACAATGGCAACGCCAAGCTCACGTACGAAACCAGGGCCGGCGGCAAACTCACCCTGCTGTTGAACTCGGTGTGGATCGATGCGCTGGATCCGCAGGGATTGACCTGGGCGCAATTCCTCGCCGATCCGCGCCAGGCCGCGCCCAGCGCACTGACCTACGACACGCGCAAGAGCGTGAAACAGACTCAGGCCGGCCTGGTGTACGAACAGCCCCTCGACGATAAGCAGCGATTCCGCGTGCTCGCGTACTACGGCGATCGCGCGATCACGCAGTTCCTGTCGGTGCCGGCCTTCGCGCAGGCCAATCCGCTCAGCTCCGGCGGTGTGGTCGATCTCGCCACGAAATACGGCGGCGTGGATGCGCGCTGGATCTGGCAGGGAAAAGTGCTCGATCGCGACCTGCAATTCGCCGCCGGCGTGAACTGGGATCGCGAGAACCAGCATCGGCTCGGTTATGAAAACTTCGTCGGCGACCAACTCGGCGTGGTCGGCGCGATGCGTCGCAACGAACAGGATGGCGTGTACGACTTCGACCAGTACGCGCAAGGTTCCTGGGATTTCGCGCCGCGCTGGTCGCTGACGGCCGGCGTGCGACACAGCAGCGTGCATTTCGGCAGCGAAGATGCCTACGTCACCGCGACCAATCCGGACGACAGCGGACGGGTCGAATATTCCGCGACCACGCCGGTGGCGGGATTGCTGTTTCGCGCTGGCGCGCATTGGAACCTGTACGCCTCGTTCGGGCGTGGCTTCGAGACGCCGACCTTCAGCGAGCTGGGCTATCGCGCGGACGGCGATCCGGGACTGGCCTTCGATCTGAAACCTGCCCGGTCCGACAATGCCGAGATCGGTTCCAAATGGCGCTGGGACAACGGCGGCAAGCTGGATGCAGCGGTGTTCCAGTCGGATACGCGCGACGAACTCGCCGTGTACGGCAGCAGTGGCGGACGCACCACATACCAGAACATCGGACGGGCGCAGCGGCGCGGAATCGAATTCGAATTGGATACGCCACTCGCGACTGACTGGCGCGCGCAACTCGCCTACACGTTGGTCGATGCCCGTTTCACGCAAGCCTCCGGATGCGGGGATGGAGATTGCGCGGTGGCGACGGGCGCACGCATTCCCGGGGTACCGCGCCAGCAGTTCTACGGCGAGCTGCGCTGGGTCGCACGAAGCGGCTGGCACGCCGGCGTGAACGTGTTCGCGGTGAGCGCCGTCTACGCGGATGACGCCAATGCCGCGCGCGTGCCGGGTTACGGCCTCCTCGGCGCGGACATCGGCTACGTCGCGCGCGTGGCCGATGCGGCCGTCGCGCCGTTCGTCCGCTTCGACAATATTCTCGGTAGGCGCGCGATCGGCTCGGTGATCGTCAACGACAGCAACGGCCGCTACTTCGAGCCGGCTCCGGGGCGAACCGTGACGGTGGGGTGCAGCTTGCGGTTCGAGTGACGGTGTATCCGAATCTTCAAATCCGGTACGCCACCGCCTTCATCAGACCCGAGGCCAAACGCATCAACGCAGGAATCGGCGGCGGCAATTCCGTGCCACCGCGCGCCCGAGCGTTGGCCGCGTGCCCGGCCTCCTCCTTCTGCATGGTTTGCAGGATCGCGCGCGAGCGCCCATCGTTTTCCGGCAGCCGCTGCAAATGCTCGTGCAGATGCGCCTCGACCTGGCGCTCCGTTTCCACGACGAAGCCGAGACTCGTGCGATCGCCGAACAGCGCCGCCAACGCACCGATGCCGAAACTGCCTGCATACCACAACGGATTGAGGAGGCTGGGACGATCGTCCAGCTCGTGCAGTCGCTGCGCGCACCAGGCAAGGTGGTCGGTTTCCTCCGACGCGGCCTTTTGCAAGTGCGCGCGCGTCGCCGGATCGCGCGCGAACGCCGATTGCCCGTCGTACAGCGCCTGCGCGCAGACTTCGCCCGTGTGGTTGACGCGCATCAAGCCCGCGGCATGTTTGCGCTCGGTGTCCTCCAGATGGATTTCTGCATGACCGGCCGCCGGCGATGGGCGCGCCTCCACGGCAGCTCCGCAGACCGTGCCGAGCGCGCGCTCGATGCCGGAAAGCAAGTGATCGAAATGACTATGCCGGACTCGTGGGCTGGTGTTCATGCGGACAATTGTCTCGCCAACAGCGTGAGCGGATGTTCAATCCGCAGTCGATCGCCGCGCTCCCGCAGCCCGGCAGCCAGATGCAGCCGGCAGCCGATGTTGGATGTCAACAGCATGTCCGGCGCCGGTTGCGGCAACGTGGCGAGTACTTTCCCGCGGTACGCCGCCGCGCGCTGCGGGAACTCCAGCATGTGGCTGCCGGCTGCGCCGCAGCACTGCGCCTGCGTCGGCAGCATTTCGATCTGCAAGCCCGGAATTCGCGCAAGCAGTTTGCGCAGCGCATCGCCATTGCGCGCCACGTTTACCTGCGTGCACGGCAGGTGCAAGGCCACGCGCGCATCCAGCGGATCGAGTTTCAACCCATCCGCGTGCGCGGCGATGAAGCCGAGCGCTTCGTCCACGCGCGTATCCGGCAACGCCGCGCGCAAGGTACCCAGGCATCCGGGCGTGGCGGTCAGCAGCGTCTGCGCGCCGCTGTCGGAGAAAGCGTCGCGGACGCGCGCCATCAGCTCCTGCGCCCGCGACGCATCGCCGGTGTGCGCGGCCAGCGCTCCGCAGCAGATGCCGCCGATGCGTGCGACGGCAAATCCCGCGGCCCGCAACAACTTCTGCGCGGCATCCTGCGCGTCGCGCTCGAACACGCCTTGTACGCAGCCGCCGAAGAGTGCGACGGTGCCGCGGTTTGCCGTTGCATTCGATGCTTTCGATTGCGCTTTCGACCGGCGCGGCAGCACCGGCAGCAATCCGACTGCCGCTCGCAATGCGGAGTCTTTCGGCAATAGTGCACGCGCCAGCGGCGGCGTCCAGAACCGCGCGAAGCTCGTCCGCATCAATCCGGCCATGACACGCAGCAGCCGCGGCCGCGACAAAACGCCAAGCAGGAGGCGCGGCCGTCGCCCCGCCGACGGCAAGGCGGCACGTGCTTGCACCAGCAGTTCCCCATACCGCACCGGCACCGGGCAAACCCGCTCGCAGGCCATGCAGGCCAGGCAATGATCCAGGTGCAACTTCAGGTCGACCCCGGCCGGCACCACATTCGAGATGGCCGCCGCGGCCAGCGCGATGCGCCCGCGCGGCGACTCGGTTTCGGATCGCTCGAGCGCGTAGGTCGGGCAATGCGGCAGGCACAGCCCGCATTTCACGCACTCGTCGGCGAGCGCGGCAATGCGGGCCGCGGATTCGGGTTCGGCCATCGCCGGAATGCTAGCACCGCGGGCCTTGCAGGGCGCCTTGCGCTTGCGCCGAATCCGCCGCTTCGCTATCCTTTGCGGTCTTTCGCCGAGGCTTGGCGTGTGGTCGACCCC
Source organism: Rhodanobacteraceae bacterium (assembly GCA_036503375.1). GTDB lineage: Bacteria > Pseudomonadota > Gammaproteobacteria > Xanthomonadales > Rhodanobacteraceae > 66-474. The sequence continues at coordinate 6,851 of DASXWZ010000359.1, forward strand.
GACCGCGCGGTCGGGCGCGGCCCAACCCAACGGATCGTTCCCATGAAGACGTTCAGCGCCAAGGCCGAAGAGGTCAAGCGCGACTGGTTCCTCGTCGACGCCAGCGGCAAGACGCTGGGCCGGCTGTGCACGGAAGTCGCACGCCGCCTGCGCGGCAAGCACAAACCCGTGTTCACGCCGCACGCCGACACCGGCGACTACATCGTGGTGGTCAATGCCGAGAAGATCGCGGTGACCGGCAACAAGCTCAATGACAAGATGTACCACCGCTTCACCGGCTACGTCGGCAACCTCAAGTCCACCAACCTCAAGGATCTGCTGGCCGCGCACCCCGAACGCGCGATCGAGATCGGCGTCAAGGGCATGCTGCCCAAGAATCCGCTGGGCCGCGCGATGTTCCGCAAACTCAAGGTCTACAAGGGCGCCGAGCACCCGCACTCCGCACAACAACCGCAAGCTCTGGAAGTCTGATCATGGCGACGATTGGTGCGCTATCCCTGCGCGTGAAAGCGGCCATCCATGGCCGCACTTCTCAACAACAGCACGCATAAATATGGCTATTCAGCAAGCTCAGAATTACGGCACCGGCCGTCGCAAGACTTCCGCCGCGCGGGTGTTCCTGCGCAAGGGCCAGGGCCGCATCGTCGTCAACGGCAAGCCGCTGGACGAATTTTTCGGCCGCGAGACCTCGCGCATGATCGTGCGCCAGCCGCTGGAGCTGACCCAGATGGCCGACAAGTTCGACATCAGCGTCAACGTCGATGGCGGCGGCATCACCGGCCAGGCCGGCGCGATCCGTCTCGGTATCGCCCGCGCGCTGGTGGAATACGACGAAAGCCTGAAATCGCCGCTGCGCAAGGCCGGCTTCATGACCCGCGACGCGCGCGAGGTCGAGCGCAAGAAGGTCGGCTTGCATAAAGCCCGTCGAGCGACGCAGTTCTCGAAGCGGTAAACTGGTCAATGTGCCGAAGTGGCTTGTAACCACTTCGGCACAGGGACGTGCCGACGCCGGACGGATGTCTGGCGAGGCAAACGTGACGCGGCTTTGCCGCGGCCGTTTGCAATGCAAGCCGCGGCAGGATGCCCGGCTTGCTCAAATTAGCCCCGTCGCCAAGTGGTAAGGCACCTGACTCTGACTCAGGCATTCGGTGGTTCGAATCCATCCGGGGCTGCCATATTCCCGCTGAGATTCGCTGAAAAATCAGCATCTTGTGAAAGCCGCCGTGTTGACTTCTGGCGGCTTTTCCACGTGTGTCCCTCGTAATATCTCCTTTTCAGGGCCGCTCTAAATTCACTAAGCAGCTTGTTCGGAAGTCAGCATTGATTGAGCATTGCGTGACTTGGAGGCGTCTGCTCATGACGACACCCGAACAACTCGATGACTGGTGTGCCGCACAGGCGGAGCA
>DASXWZ010000360.1:0-2258 GCA_036503375.1 Rhodanobacteraceae bacterium
CAAATTCGCGAACATCCAGGTGACGCCCGGATCGTTGAACTGGCTGGCGATGGTCGGGTACACCGGCACGTCTTCGTCCGCCGTTTGGAACGCGGTGTGGTTGCGCTTCCATTGCTTGCGCACGTCGCGCAGCGCGTCTTCGGCGCCGCGGCGATCGTACTTGTTGAGCACCACGAGCTGCGCGAAATCCAGCATGTCGATCTTCTCGAGCTGGCTGGCCGCGCCGTAATCCGATGTCATCACGTAGACCGGGAAATCCACCAGGTCCACGATTTCCGAATCGCTCTGGCCGATGCCGGCGGTTTCCACGATCAGCAGGTCGAACGGCAGCGATTTCAGAAAGGCGATGCAGTCCTGCAGCACCGCGCTGGTCGCCGCGTGCTGGCGACGCGTGGCCATCGAACGCATGAACACGCGATGCGAGCGCAGCGAGTTCACGCGGATGCGGTCGCCCAGCAGCGCACCGCCACTACGCCGGCGCGTGGGATCGACCGCCAGCACCGCGATGCGCATCTGCGGGAACGCGTGCAGGAAGCGCAGGATCAATTCGTCGGTGACGGAAGACTTGCCCGCACCGCCGGTGCCGGTTATTCCGACGACTGGCGGCAACTCGTCCGCCGCGCGTGACCATTGCTTGCGCAGCAGTTTCAATTCGGGATCGGAAAAACCCCCGTCCTCGATCGCGCTCAGCACGCGACCGATGCTGATTTCATCCTCGATGTTCGTGGCGCCGACCAGCTTCTGCGGATCGCCGTGGCCGGAGCCGGACTCGCGCGCCGCGCCCGCGCGCCTCACCACATCCTCGATCATCGCGGTGAGGCCGAGGTGCATGCCGTCGTTGGGGTGATAAATCCGCTCGACGCCGTAGTCGTGCAGCTCGGCGATTTCTTCCGGGGTAATGGTGCCGCCGCCGCCGCCGAACACGCGGATGTGCGCGGCGCCCCGCTCCTTCAGCATGTCGATCATGTACTTGAAATATTCGACATGTCCGCCCTGGTAGGACGACACCGCGATCGCGTCGGCGTCTTCCTGCAGCGCAGCGCGCACCACGTCTTCGACCGAACGGTTGTGGCCGAGATGGATCACCTCCGCGCCTTGCGCCTGGATGATGCGGCGCATGATGTTGATCGCGGCGTCGTGGCCGTCGAACAGGCTGGCCGCGGTGACGAAGCGCAGCGGCGCGGTATCGGCGCGCGGTTCGGCGGCGGTCAGGTTCTGCGCGACTGTGCTCATGATCTGCCCGGTTCATGGCTGCAAACACCCGGATTGTAACGCGTGGCGGCATCGAGCCGAATCGCCGGTGAATGGTCGCCGCACCGCGTCTGAATGACCGAACGCTGAAGCCTTCCCTTGTACGCGGCGATGCCTATGCTGCACGCGAGTCCGCCCTGTTCGCGGACAGTGAGGTGTTACATGCAATCAGGCAAACTCGCATTGCTTGCCGCGCTGGCTTGCGTCGGCGGTCTCGCTTTCACTGCCGCACCGCCGGCTTCGGCGGCCGCCTACGTCAACATATCGGTCGGAATCCCGCCGCCGCCGCTGCGTTACGAACCGGTGCCGCCGCCGCGCGTCGGTTACGTGTGGGCGCCGGGCTACTGGCGCTGGAGCCATGGCCGCTACGTCTGGGTGAGCGGCGTGTGGCATCACTCGCGGCCGGGCTACGTGTATTACGGGCCGCGTTGGGCGCCGTCGCACGGCCACTGGGTGTATCACGACTCCTATTGGGGCCACGATCCGCACTGGCATCACGACAACGGCCGTCACAACGGCTGGGACAAGCACGGCCACGATCACGATCATGATGGCGATTGGGATCATCACTGATCGATGCGCCGATTGCGAAAAAAGCCCGGCGAATGCCGGGCTTTTTCTTGCTCAATCTGCCAACGTCCATGTGGGCGAAATCAAAAAGCGGTCGTCCCCGACCCCACTTCTCACATGTGCTCCGGCGTGCGCACGTGTTCCTGCCGGATGCCGTAGCCGAACAGCCGCGCGGGAACATGCCGCACGCTGCGGAAATCCAGCAACGTCCGCAGCAGCCAGGGCAGGCGCGGCGGTTGCCCGCTCTGTTCCAGTGCACGGCTGATCAGGTTCTTCTGCATGATGATCTGAACCCTCTGCACCACCCGCACGGCCTTTTCGCGCCGGTGCTGGACGGAAGCAAGCAGCGATTCATCGATGGCATTCGTGCCGCGCAACGGTTCCACCAACGCATTCGCGGCGGCCACCGCATCCTGGATCGCCAGGTTGATGCCCAC
>DASXWZ010000361.1:0-7482 GCA_036503375.1 Rhodanobacteraceae bacterium
TCGCGCCTGCAGCGCGCGGTGGCGCGGGAAGGATAAGCGCCAAGCTTCTCCGCCCTGCCGTTGGTCATGGACGCGCATGCGGTCTTGCAGGCTTACCATTCCCCGACTGTCGCGCGATCGGAGGATCGGCCATGCATATCCGCGTCCTGCTTGCGGCACTTTCGATCGCACCGGCAATGGCGGCTTTCGGCGCGCACGCCGAACCTGCATCGGCGCAAGTGCGATCTGAAATCGTTTCGCTGTCGCAGCAACTGATGGACGCGATCGGCGACGGCCGCAAGGACGTGTGGCAGCACGTCGCTGCCGACGACGCGATAATCGTGGACGAATTCGGCCGCCGACAAGGCAAGAAGGATATCGTCGACAGCCTGCGTCCGTTTCCGACCGGTTTTTCCGGCAGCATCGAAATCCGCGATCCGCGCGTGAACGCGTACGGCGATACCGCCGTGATCGAGTGCGAGGAATACGAGCGCGAGACGGTGTTCGGCCAGAAGCTCGTGGTGCGCTACATCGCCGTCAACACCTTCGTGCGCCGAAACGGTCAATGGAAACTGGTGGCGATGGAGGATGTCACCCTGCCGACGCCGCCACCGAAACTCGCGGTGACCGGATTGCACCTCGTCGACTACGCCGGCACTTACCGCTATGGACCTGATCGCGCGTGGACGTTTTCGGTGCACGGCGATCAGCTGTCCTACGTCACCAAGTCAGGACGCCCGGCCATCGCCGCCGATCCGATCGCCAGGGACGTCTTCATGGAAGACAATGACGAACGAAACCTGCTGATCTTCCGCCGCGACACCTCCGGCCGTGTGAAGGCTTTGATCGAACGGCGCAAGTTCAACGACCTGGTGCTGTCCCGCATACCCTGACGCGGACTGCACCGGATCGCGGTGGTGGCGGCCGCGGGCCCGAACTTGCGCGGAGCCTCGCGGCGGGTGTCAAATGACCGTTCTCACGCAAGACACTGCGGCGTCGCGGCGCAGGGATGGTTTGCCAGGGGACCGGCCATGGGTTGCGCGTCACGGACGCGGGGGAAGCCCGCAGCGGATTATTCCAGGTCATTGCGCATCGCGTTTTTCGCCGCGGCCTTCACGGCGTGGACCTGCATCGCGGCCGCGCAACCCTCGGAGCAGGATCTCAGCAAGCTCTCGCTGGAAGACCTCGGCAACATCGTCGTCACCTCGGTCGCAAAATCTCCCGAAGCGCTGGCGGATGCGCCCGCCGCGGTGTACGTGATCAGCCACGACGAGATCCTCCGTTCGGGCGCGACCAGCCTCCCGGAAATCCTGCGGCTCGCGCCGAACCTGGACGTGATGCAGCTCAGCCCGAGCAATTACATCGTCACCTCGCGCGGGCTGAGCGGCAATCCGGGTCTGCAGAATTTCCCCAACAAGCTGCTGGTATTGATCGACGGGCGCAGCGTGTACAACCCGCTGTTCTCCGGCATCTACTGGGACCAGCAATACGTGCTGCCGGAAAACATCGATCGCATCGAGGTGATCAGCGGTCCCGCCGGCGCTCTGTGGGGCGCCAACGCGGTCAACGGCGTGATCAACATCATCACGCGGAATGCCACCGACACCCAGGGCGGGTTGTTCGAGATCGGTTTCGGCAACCATGAGAGCGGCGCCGCGCTGCAGTACGGCGGCAGGCTGGGCGAGAACGCCTACTATCGCGTGTACGCGCACGATTTCCACCAGCGCTCTTTCGACGACGACACGGGCCAGGACGCGCACGATGACTGGAGTGCGCCGCAGGTCGGCTTCCGGATGGATTGGCAAACCGGCAACGCCGATCTGGTGACAGTGGAAGGCAACGCCCTGGAAAGCCGGGAGGGCATCTCCGGTGCACCCGACGTGCATTCGCACGCCGACAATCTGCTGGCGCGCTGGCAGCACGCATCGAACGACGGATCGAACTTCCAGTTGCAGTTCTATTTCGACGACGGACATTCCGGAGCCACCCCGACCAGCGGCGGTGGAACGCTGACCACCTGGGACATCGAGGCGCAACACGATTTCCCGCTCGGCGAGCGCCAGCGCATCACCTGGGGCATCGGCGATCGCGTGTACCACTATCGCCTCGAGCCCAGCATCCGCAGCGATGCTTCGCTGCTGTGGGATCCGGAAAGCGCCACGCAGAATCTGGCCAATGCGTTCGTGCAGGACCAGATCGCCCTGGGCGCGCGCGCGCAGGTGACCGCGGGCCTGAAGGCGGAGAACGATCCCTACTCGGGCCTTTCGTGGATGCCGAGCCTGCGGTTGTCATGGAAGGCCGCAGAAGACACGCTGCTGTGGGCGGCGGCCTCGCGTTCGCTGCGCACACCCACGGTGTTCGACGAGGACGTGATCGAGATTTCGAATGCGTCCGGCGTTCCGGTGGATTTTCTCAACGGCAATCCCGACTACCGCAAGGAAAAACTCACCGCCTACGAAGCAGGCTTGCGCACGCAATGGGCCACCCGCGCCACGATTTCGGTGTCGCTGTATTACAACGTCTACGACGATCTGAAGAGCGTGGAACTCTCGCCGACCGTGCTGCCGTTGCTGTGGGGGAACGGCATGGAGGGACACACGTACGGCGCGGACATCTGGGCCAGCTACGCGCTGGCCGACTGGTGGCGCCTGGGCGCGGGCCTTTCCGAGGAGCGCGAGCACTTCCGCACCAAACCCGGGGCCAGCGGATTGGTGGGCGCGTCGTTTGCCGGTGACGATCCCCCTCATCGCAGCTTCCTGCGCTCTTCGATGAATCTGGGTGACGACTGGACGCTGGATGCGGACCTGCGCGAGATCGGCGCACTGCCCGATCCCCGCGTTCCCGCCTACATGGAATTGAATGCGCGGCTGGGCTGGAGGGTCAACGAAAAACTGCAGATCTCGCTGTCGGGCTTCAACCTGCTGCATCCCTGGCACCAGGAGTTCGTCTTTCCCGGCAGCGATCGCATCGGACGCACGGTATTTCTCGACACGCGGCTGGGATTCTGAGCCGGGTCGCCGCGCGATGATGACATCGCCTCACCACAACGGGACCGACGCGCAACGGATGCGCGGCAGGTTCGCGCGCATCGCGATCTGCCTGCTGGCGTCCGCGCTGGCGTGCGGCGATGCGTTCGCGCAGCCCGCGCAACCGGACGTCCCGCTGGAATATGCGGTGAAGGCCACCTATCTCTACAAGCTCGCGCCCTTCATCAACTGGCCGCCCGACGCCTTCGCCTCGCCGGATGCGCCGTTCCCGATCTGCATCGTGGGCGATGATCCATTCGACGATTTCCTGGTACGAGCGGTTTCCGGGCGCAGTATCGGCACCCATCCCTTCGTGGTGCGCAGGCTCGAGGCACTGACCGGCGATTCGGATTGCCGCATCGCCTACATCGGACGGCTGCGCTCGCAGAGCCTGCAGCAGGCGCTCATGGCCGTGCAGGGGCGACCGGTGCTTACCGTCACCGATTCGGACACCGCCGCGGACAACGGCAGTATCATGCAATTCGTGATCGAAGGCGGCCACGTGCGCTTCGACATCGACAACTCCGCCGCCGCGCGCAATCACCTTTCGATCAGCTCGAAGCTGCTGAATCTCGCGGCCGTGGTGAAGGACAATGGCTGAAGCAATGTGAAAAGCCTGCCACGCCATTATCGACTCGCATTCCGGCCCACCGTGGCGGCGGCCGCGGTCGTGCTGATATTGATCGTCAGCGCGCTGACGACGAGCTATCAGTATCGCTACTCGCGCACGGAGCGCCTGCGCCAGTTGCGCGTGCAGGCTACCGTGCTGGCCGCCAGCGTCACCGCCGCGGTCGCATTCAACGACCGCAAGGCCGCGCAGGAATACGTGGATGCATTGATGCTGGATCCGCGGGTGGATGCGGTAGCGGTCTTCAATGATGCGCATCGGCGGGTCGCGGGCTTTCACCGTTCCGGCAGCGAACCGATCCCCGACGTGACCGCAGGCGCGCAGCGGATCAAGCAGGGATATTTGCTCGCGAGCGCCCTGGCGCGCCAGGGCACCACCACCGTCGGCATCGTCTATCTGCGCTCCACCCCGATGCCCTGGTCTGTGAGGATGGCACGCTTCAGCGGCGTGATCCTGCTGACGCTGATGTCGGTGCTGATGCTCACCCTCGTCACGGTTGCACAGACCGCACTGACACGCGTCAATGCCAAGCTGCACCGGCGCGCGGCGGAACTCGCCGACGCCAACGCACGATTGCAGGAGGAAATGGAGCAGCGCTTGCTCACCGAAGCGGCGTTGCACCAGAGCCAGAAGATGGAAACCGTCGGGCAATTGTCCGGCGGCATCGCGCACGATTTCAACAATCTGCTGATGGTGCTGAAGAGCAGCCTCGCGCTGTTCGGCAAGCGCATCAGGCAGGACGACGACACCATCGAACAACTCGCCGAACGCGCGCGCGTCGCCGCGCATGCCGATGCGTCCGCCGCACGCGAAGTGCTGAACGGCGTGGCCGATCTGGCGATGCAACGGCGCACGCGCCAGCAGCAGATCCTGCGTTATCTGCAAACCGCGCAGGAAGGTCTGGACAAGGCCGCCAGTCTCACGCAACGACTGCTCGGTTTTGCGCGCCGCCAACCGCTGTCGCCCAGGCCACTGGAACTCGACGCGCTGGTGCGCAACATCGAGCCGCTGCTGGAACATTCCGTGGCCTCGGGCATCACGATCCGCTACCGGTTGCAGTCGAATTGGCATGTTCTTTGCGACTCCAATCAGATGGAGAACGCCATTTTCAATCTCGTCAACAACGCGAACGACGCCATGCCGGCAGGCGGAGAAATCACGATCAGCACCGCGGACATGCGCGCGGAAGCGGCGCAAAGCGATCTCGACCGCGCGCTGGGCGACCATGTGCGACTGTCGGTTGCAGACACCGGCGTCGGCATGAGCGAGGAGACGCGCGCCAGAGCATTCGATCCGTTCTTCACCACCAAGCCGGTGGGCAAGGGTACGGGCCTGGGACTCAGCACGATCCTGGGTTACGTGATGCAGTCCGACGGTCGGATCAGCATCGACAGCCAACCTGGCCACGGCACCGTCGTCCATATCGATATGCCGCGCGCGCACGCGCACATTGCCACGGAGACCGCGTGATATGCCGGCCGCAGGTACCCAGGTTCTTTCCGCGCAGCGATGGCGCGTACTGCTGGTCGAAGATGAAACCGTGCTGCGCGAACTCGCCGCCGAAAATCTGCAGGAAGCCGGCTACGACGTGATCGAAGCCGGCGACGGCGCGGGCGGACTGGCAATCATGCAGACCGACACACCGATCGACGTGCTGCTGAGCGATATCAGGCTGCCGGGCATGGACGGCTATCGACTCGCCGAAGCCGGTCGCGCATTGCGACCCGAGTTGAAGATCATCCTGATGACCGGCTATGCGTCGGGTCCGATGCCATCCGGCCTGCGGAACGCCGTGTACCGCGTGCTGCAGAAGCCGTTCGAGCTGGATGCATTGCCCGGCATGATCGCCGCCGCACTCGGCGATCACGACGGCACGAAGTGATCGCCCGTCACCGGCGAAGCCGCGCTGCGGCACAATAGCGCAGGGACCTGAGCCCGGGTGGCGAAACTGGTAAACGCATGGGACTTAAAATCCCTCGGCCGCAAGGCCTTGTCGGTTCGATCCCGACCCCGGGCACCACCCTTTACGACGTTTTTGCAATGAGGGATCGCGTGCGATCTCGCGCGAGTGCGCAGGAGGATCCGTGGACGCCGCTCAACTTGTGTGGGATCACTTCAAGTTCAATGCAGAGCAACGATTGAAGATCTTCAATTTCTTCGTCCTGTTCTCGATTTTTGCCAACGGCGGCGTGTTCACTGCCATCCAATACCACGTCGCTTCTTTCGTGCTTGTCCTTTTGGGATTGTTCCTGGCCCTGCTCGCCGCTGTGTTCGGGATCGTGGACGCTCGAAGCCACCAGCTCATCGAACTGACGATTCCCGCTCTCAAGGAGATCGAAAGCAGCTTTCCACCCTCGCATCGTCTGTTTTCAGTCGATGCCGAGAGACAAGGACGTCTGATTCGTTACACCGTTGCCTTTCGGATTCTCCTGGGCATCCAGTTCCTGTTCGGCGTGGGGGTCGCGATCCGTGGCTTCTGGTGGTAATGGACCGAACCGCAAATGGCGATACCGCCGGCGGGAACGTCAGCTCTTCGCGCGGCGAACGTCGCGTCGCGCGCTTCGATCAAGCACATGAGGCATCCAGGCTCGCCGACGCCTGACCCGCACGATCAGATGAGCATCCGATCGATGACGTGGTGCGGTCTGTCGGGGCGACGCAAGGGTACTAGCGCCCGTGCGGCCCTGAACCTGTCCCGATCCTTTATGTAGATGCTGCCGTGACTTTCGCCGCAACAAGGCGTCTGGAAGTGCTCCAACGGCAGGAAGGTATCGCAGTTCTTGCAGTAGTACCTGCCCGGCTCGATTTCCGACTCGTCCCCGTGGACGTAATAGCGTAAATCCGGCGTTTCCATGTCATTCCCCCTGCACGCGTTGGACGGTCTCGCGCCTTCTTGGAGGCGCTGCACGCAAGTCTGCATTTTCCGTACCGGCTGGAGATCGCGCGATCCCGGCCTGCACGCGTCTGGCGAATGGGATCTGTTTGCCCAAGGAGTCTCGATGCGTCCGCTGCCGTGTTGTCCAGCACCTGCCGATTCGGGCGCGCAGACGCGGAAAGGTCGTTGGCGATCCATACGTCTCAGGATGGTTACACCCGTGAAACGCGCGTCACCGAGTAATTGTGCGTGGTGCGTCGCAACGTGCGCAAAGTTTTCTCCACTGATAACTTGATCACGCTTCCGGCGAGAGGGTGCCGGCGGTTATCTGCAGTCGGGCGCTCGCTGGGTTTCTTGGGATATTCCGTTCGCGCGCCTTTCACTTGGAACAACGTGTCACCTCTGTAGTGGGGGCATTCGCCGAAATCTCGCTCCGTCATCGTTCGCGGTGACGCCTGCCTGATTGCACTTTTATTTCAGGAGACTTCAGATGCATGGTTTTCGTTTGAAGACATTGGTCGTGGCCTTGAGTCTGGCTGCATGCGCTGCTGCCAGCGCCGCGACCGCCGCCAGCCCCGCGATGGCGCGGCCAACGCGGCTGGAACGCGGCGACGTGATCGCCGGTGCGCTGTCGCTGTCGCAAGCGATGCACATCGTGATCGGCCTGAAGCTGCAGAACAGGGCGGAATTGGACGCCTATATATCCAGGCCGGGATTCAAGCCGCTCACCGGCGCCCAGTTCGTGGCGCGCTACTCGCCGAGCCAGGCACAGGTGCAGGCGGTGGCGAACTTCCTCAAGCACCAGGGATTCACCAACGTCAAGATCTCCTCCAACCGCATCCTGGTGTCGGGCGACGCGCCGGCTGCGAACGTGCAACGCGCGTTCGGCGTGTCGCTGGTACGCGTCAAGACGCACGACGGCCGTATCGCTTATGCCAACACCAATGATGCCACTCTGCCTGCATCGATGCAGT
>DASXWZ010000362.1:0-1610 GCA_036503375.1 Rhodanobacteraceae bacterium
TGCGCGCGTAATCCCATTGCTCGTCTTCGCCTTCCAGCAATTGTCCGAAATCCTTGTCGGCCGAGACGATCACGGAACGGAACCCGTGTGCGCGCAGTGCCGCCTGCGCGCTGCCTATCAGGTCGTCGGCTTCGTAGGCGACGTCGGCCAGCACGCAGAAGCCGAGCGCCGCCGCGATCTCGCGGCAGTATTCGAACTGGCGCTTCAGTTCCGGTGGCGCGGGCTCGCGGTTGGCCTTGTAGGCCGGATAGAACGAATTGCGGAAGGAACTGGTGAGCGAGATATCGAAAGCCGCGACTGCGTGCGTGGGCCGCGTGCGTTCGACGAACTCGATCAGGAAGCGCGTGAAGCCGTGCACCGCGTTGACCGGCGCGCCGTCGGCATCGAAGAACCGGGTCGGCATCGAATGCCAGGCGCGGAACACGTACATGCTGGCATCCAGCAGGTACAACGTCGGCGCGGGCGCGCTCATGCCTTCCATTCGGAGATCACTTCATCGGGCAACGGGCGCTCGCGTTCCGGCGCGTGCTCGCGCGGTGTGCCGATATGGATATAGGCGATCGTCCGCTCGTTGTCGGCGAGGCCGAGCAGTTTCGCCGCCTCACGGTCGTAACACGACCAGCCGGTCAGCCACTGCGCGCCGAAGCCCGACGACTGCGCGCCGATCAGCAGGTTGTAGGCGACGCAGCCGGCGGACAGAAGTTGCTCCTGCGCCGGAATCTTGGGATGGTTTTCCTCGATGTCCGCGACCACCGCGACCACCACGGGCGCCGCGTTGAAGCGCTGGCGATCCTTGTCCAGTTGCTTCGGAGCGGCGAGCGGATCGATGCGCGCATGCAATTGCGCGAGCCGCTCGCCGTAGATCGCCTTCTCGCGACCCCGCATCACGATCAACCGCCACGGCGCCAGTTTGCCGTGGTCGGGCACGCGGATCGCGGCTTCCAGCAGTTGTCGCAGTTGCGCCGGATCGGGCGCGGGTTCCCCCAGTTGCATCGTCGGCGTGGAATGCCGCGCGCGCAGGAAGTCGAGCACTGGATTCATCCCGGCAGTTTAGCCCGACGCAAGCGGCTGCGTCGCGCATAAGTTAGGATTCGCCGGCGAAGGAGGCCGACGATGCCGATCACGATTGCTGCCTTGCGTGAAACCGCCACCGGCGAACGGCGCGTGGCGATCACGCCCGAGACTGCGAAGAAGTACAAGGCGCGCGGCCTGCGCGTGCTGCTGGAAAGCGGCGCGGGCGTGAACGCGGGATTCCGCGACGAAGCTTACGCGGACGCGCAATGCGTCGATGCGAACGAAGTGTTTCAACAGGCCGACGTCGTACTGTGCGTGCAGCCGCTGGAGGACTCGCGAGCCGCGTCGATGAAAACCGGTGCGCTGCTGGTCGGGCAGTTGCGACCGCACGGCGCGAACGAACGCCTCGCGGCGTATGCACGGCGGGGATTGACGGCGTTCTCGCTGGAGCTGCTGCCGCGCACGACGCGCGCGCAGGCGATGGACGTGCTGTCCTCGCAGGCAGCGGTCGCAGGATACCGCGCGATGCTGATCGCGGCCGAGGCGTGTCCGAAATTCTTCCCGATGCTGACGACCGCTGCCGGCACGCTGCGTCC
>DASXWZ010000363.1:0-9429 GCA_036503375.1 Rhodanobacteraceae bacterium
GGCGTAGTTGGCGTGCCCGGCCCAGGGGATCACCTGGTGCACGGAACTGGTGAAGATGATCTTGCCGAGCGCGGATGACACGTCGCGCATGCCGCGGCGGGTGAATTCGCGCGCGGCTTCGCGTGCGCACAGGAACGCGCCGGTGAGATTGACGCCGATCACCTGATCCCACTGCTGCATCGTCATGTCGACCAGGTCGGAGTCGCGCTGGATGCCCGCGTTGCTGCAGACGATGTCGAGCGTGCCGAATTCCTCCACGGCATCGGCGAACATGCCGCGCACCTCGTCTTCCTTGCTGACGTCGGCCTTGATGGCGATCGCCTTGCCGCCGGTGCCTGCGTTGATCTCGTCCACGATCTTCTGCGCGACATCCGGCTGCACGACGTAGTTGACGACGACATTGGCGCCGCGCGCGGCGAGTTCCCGCGCGACGGCTTCGCCGATGCCGGAGTTGGCGCCGGTGACGAGGGCGTTCTGACCGGACAGGTATTGGTCGTTCCGTGGCATGTGTTGCTCCTTGTATTCGCGCCGCCTTCATCCGTTATTCCGGCGCAGCCGGAACCCTTGCGGTGCACCACGATGCCACCGCCGATTCCATCCCTGGCTCTGGATTCCGGCCAATCCATGGCCGGAATGACGAGCAGAGGGGGCCGCTCCGCGGACCCGCATCAAGTGTTTCGTTCCAGCCAGCCTCCCTCGAATCCCGCGCGCTGCAGGCCGGTGCGGATCGGCCCGCACTCGCGCATCAATTTCCAGATCAGCCCGGTGCGGTGGTTTTCGATCATCAGCACGATCGGACCCTGGTTGAGCGCGTAGTGCCAGGGTGAAACCCAGCCTCCGCCGGGCGCCCCGTCGGGGTAAGTGGGATTGAAGGAGGCATGGAAACCGAAACCTTTCGGGCTGTGGCCGATCATGTCTTCGAAATATCGCACCGCTTCCAGCACGATATCCGGCGCGAACGGCAACGATGCGATCGCCGCCCACGGCGAGAGCGTGCCGTCGTCGGGGCCGAACGGCACGCCGCGCGCCATGTATCCGTAGAACCTGCGCCTGCGTTTGCGGCCATGCGCATCCTTCACGACGACTTCGCCGCCATCGCCCGGACCGTCGCTGGCAGTGAAACCCCAGCAGTCTTTTGCGTAGCGCAGGAATTTGCGCGGGTTGCGGATCGCGTATTCGCGCTGGATCAGCGTGGCGATGCGGCTATTGTCGAAGTAGTCGGTTTTCTTTTCGCGCATGAATTCGTCGCGGATGCCGCGCAGGTCCAACCAGACGTGCGAAAACTGGTGCAGGAACAATGGGCCGCCGTACAACACGCCGTGGCCGTACAGGCGGCGCCAGCGATACGTGGAAGTCCAGGCTTCATACGCATCCGCACCGACGTCGTACCGCGGCGCGGCGAGCGCCAGCACATACAAAAGCATCGCCTCGTTGTAGCCGAACCAGCGCCAAGGCAGGAATCCCGATTCCGGCATCCAGCCCATCGTGACCGCAGGCTCGCCGTTCTGCGCCCAGCGCCAGTCGGCGCGCGCGTAGATGTTCCCGACGCGCAGCCGCAGTTCGCGTTCCTCCGGGCTGTCGCCCGAAAAATATTGCGCGGCGAGCAGGAATCCCGCGATCAGCAGCGCGGTATCGATGGTGGAGAGTTCGCTCTGCCACGCGCGGCGGCCGGTGTCGGCGTGCAGGAAGTGATAGTAGAAACCCTTGTATCCGACGCCATCGGGCGCGCCACTCTGGTCGGCGTTGTCGAAAAAGCGCGCAGCCATCAGCGAATGCGACAGCCCCAGCTCCTTCGGCATCCAGCCGCGCTCGACCGCCACCGGATAGCAAGATAGCGCGAAGCCCACCGCGGCGATGCTGCAGGGCGAATCGGGCTGGGTGGAATCCAGCACGAGTCCCGTATCCGGATCGACGTGCAGTTCGAAAAAACGGAACGCCTTGCGCTGCAGGTCGTCCAGCACCGCTTCGTCGCCCTGCCCGTGCCGCTCGATGGGCAGCCGCGCGCTTTCGCGCGCGTGCAGCGCCGCGGCATCGCGCGGGCGCTGGCGCAGTTCGGCCTGTTTTTCGCTGACGATCGAACCCGGGCTGGTTCGCGCACCTTCCTTGGATTCGCGATCGGCATCACTCATGGCACGATCATTCCCTTTTTCCGGAGCCATTGCGACAGTCAATGTCCTCAAGCCGTGTGATTGCGCAGCGACTCGGCGAATTCGCCGGCAACGGACCGCGGCGCGAAAGGTTCGGCGGCATAACCCACCCGCACTTCGATCGCGTGTTCGCGGCCGTCGTCGCGCAGCACGATCGCGCCATTCGCCTGATCCTCGCCGTCCATCGATACGCGCCGCACGTCCGCGCCGGATGCTTCGCGGATGAAATCGATCCGGTAGAGAGTGGAGCGATAGCGGTATTCGACCGACCAATCCCGCCATTCGTCCGGCATGCATGGCGCGAACGACAGGAGCGCGCCGCGCCGCTGCACGCCCAGCAATCCCTCGATCACCAGCCGGTACATCCATCCGGCCGAGCCGGTGTACCAGGTCCAGCCGCCGCGACCGGCGTGGCCGGCGGCCATATAGACGTCCGCAGCCAGTACGTAGGGTTCGACCTTGTAGTGTGCGGCCCCGGCCTCGGCGTCCGCGTGGCTGAGCGGATTCAGCAGGCGCGCCACGCGCCACGCTTCCGCAGCCCGCCCCTGCTTCGCCAGCGCCAACGCCACCCATACCGCCGCATGGGTGTACTGCCCGCCGTTCTCGCGCACGCCCGGCACGTAGCCCTTGATGTATCCGGGATCGAGTTGCGACTTGTCGAACGGCGGATCGAACAACTGCACCAGGCGCAGGTCGTCGCGAACCAGCGCGCGCAGCACCGCGTCCATCGCGCGCGTCGCGCGCGCGGGATCGGCCGCGCCCGACAGCACCGCCCAGCTCTGCGGGATGGAATCGATGCGGCACTCCTCGCTTTCCGACGAACCCACCTTCGTGCCGTCGTCCGCGAAGGCGCGCAGATACCAGGCGCCGTCCCACGCGGTGCGCTCGATCGATTCCTGCAGGGTGCGTGCGGCGCCGCGCCACGTGTCCGCGTCGTGCGCCTCGGCGCGCGCTTCGGCGAGATCGGCGAAACGCGCCAATACGTCGTGCAGGAAGAACGCGAGCCACACGGACTCCCCGCGACCCTGCGCACCGAGCCGGTTCATGCCGTCGTTCCAGTCGCCCGCACCGATCAACGGGAGCCCGTGTCCGCCGAAGCGCAGGCCGTGCCGGATCGCGCGCGCGCAATGCTCGTACAGCGTGCCGGATTCCAGCGACACCTGTGCCACGTCGTATACCGATTCCTCGTCGGCGGCGGGCTCGCGGCCGTCCAGGAACGGCATGCATTCGTCCAGCACGCTCGCGTCGCCGGTGACCGCGATGTATTCCGACGTCGCCCACGGCAACCACAGATAATCGTCGCTGATGCGCGTGCGCACGCCCTTGCCGGAGGGCGGATGCCACCAGTGCTGCACGTCGCCTTCGCGGAATTGCCGGCCGGCGCAACGCAGCAGTTGTTCGCGCGCGAGGTCCGGCCGCGTGTGCAGCAGCGACAGGCAATCCTGCAACTGGTCGCGGAAACCCCAGGCGCCGCCGGACTGGTAGTAGCCGCTGCGTGCGAACATGCGCGCGGCCAGCACCTGGTATTGCAGCCAGCCGTTGGCCAGCAGATCGGTTTGCGGCTCGGGCGTGCGAACGCGCAGTTGTCCCAGTTGCGCGCGCCAGCGTTCGCGCACGCGTTGCAATTCCATGCGCGCGGCCTCGGCGCGACCCAGCTCCAGCAGGATCGCGCGCGCGGAATCCACGTCGTGCGCCGCGCCCAGCGCGAACGCCAGCTCCACCGATTCGCCCGGCTGCAGTTCCAGCGTGGTGCGCAAGACCGAACACGGATCGGAGACGACCGATGCGGAGTCGAGTTCCTGCGCGAGCATGCCGAGCGGCTTCTCCAGCGAGCGGTTGCGGCCGATGAAAGCGCGGCGATCGGATGAGCGCTGCTGCGGCTGCGCATCCAGCGCATGGAAGGCTACGCGCGAGCCGAACATGTCGTTGTAGAAATTGCCGGCCAGGTTGGCGCCGGAGAGCGGATCGACGCGGGTGCGCACGTGCGGCGAGGAATGGGTGCGCTGCTCGCCCAGCACCCATTCCACGTATCCTGTGACGGAGATGCGCCGCGCCCGCGTGCCGGCGTTGCGCAACTTCAGCAACGAGAGTTTCACCGGCCGCTCGCGCGCGACGAACACGTTCAATTCGCTTTGCACGTCCGAATGCGCGTGCTCGTGGCGCGTGTAGCCGAAACCGTGCGCGGTGAGGTACGGGTCGCTGCTGCGCGTCGGGGCGGGCGTGGGCGACCAGAATTCCCCGGTCTCCTCGTCGCGCAGCCAGATCGCCTCGCCGCAGGAATCGGTGAGCGGATCGTTGCGCCAGGGCGTCAGCCGGAACTCGTGCGCGTTCTCGGCAAAGGTGTATGCGCCGCCCGCTTCCGAAACCACGCTGCCGAAGCTTTCATTGGCCAGCACGTTGCACCAGGGTGCCGGTGTGCATGCTCCGGGCGGCAGCCAGATCACGTATTCGTCGCCGTCCGCCGAATGCCCACCCCGGCCGTTGAAGCCTTGCAGGTTTTCCGGGGGCACCAGAACCGTGCTGCCGACGTGCGGCTTGCGCGAGGGAAACAACGCGGGCGTAGAAAGCTCGGGCAACGTCGCGCGTTCGACCTGGTCGCGCAACCGCCCTTCATTGCCGTTGAACATGCAGCGCGCCACGGCCCCCATCAAGGCGCGGTCTTCGGCGGAGAGGTGCTCGACGCGCCAGGCATACACGCCGCCCGGTCCTTCCCCTCCGCGCGCTTCGGCCGCGGAAGAAATCAGATAGAGGATGTGATCCTGCAATTCCTGGCGGTAGCCGGAGCGCTCTTCGTTCCAGATCAGCAGGTCCGTGTGCAGGCCGCGCGTGGCCCACCAGCCATGCGCCTTGATCAGTTGCCGCACCAGATCGATCTGCGTGGCGTTGGCTATGCGCGCCAGCACGATGGGCAGGTCACCGGAAATGCCGTGTTTCCACAAGGCCGATTGCCCGGGCAGCCCGGGCGGCGCGCCGGTGTGTGCGCCGTCCGCCGGATAGAGCAGCCGCGCGGCGATCCTCTCGTACAACTGCGCGTCGCGCGAGCCGACGTTCAACTGCTGCATCACCACCTGTTCGTGCGTCCATGCCAGCTCGAACACGCGGTCGTGCAGGTGCGGTTCGCAGTATTTCCTCGCCAGTGCGAGCGCCGCTTCGCGCGCCGGTGCGATGCCGGTGATCAGGTCGATGCTGACCGTGCGGCCCGAGGGGATCTGCACGCGACGGCGGATCGCCATGCAGGGATCGAGCACCGCACCGGCGCCGTTCTGCAGCGGCTCGCCGGTTTCGAACGCGGCCGGATCGGCTGCATCGCGCAGGCGCCCCAGGAATTTTTCGCGATCGGTCTCGAAGCTGGTCGCGCCTGTCGTCGCGCCGCGCACGCGCATCTGATGCAGCAGCCACGGATTTTTCTCATCCGCGGAGCGCGGGCGGCGCGAGGCCAGCAACGCGTCCAATTCCGGCGCAAGTTCTGTTTCCACGAACAATTTGGAGAACGCCGGATGCGCGGTATCGGCCGCGCGCTGGTTCAACGCCAGTTCCGCATAACTGACGACATCCAGCGTGCGTGCCTTGCCCGAGCGATTGGTCAGACGCACGCGGCGAAGTTCGATGTCGTCCTCGGCCGAAACCGCCACCAGCGTTTCGCTCTCGATGCCGTGGTCGACGCGACGGAATTCCGCGCGCGCCTGCGAGAACGTGGCCGAGTGTTCGCCGTCCGCGCCGCAAGGCTGCCAGGTCGTGGACCATCGTCTGCCGGATTCGACATCGCGCAGGTAGCAGAACATGCCGTCGGCGTAGCGCGTGGCGTCGCCGCTCCAGCGCGTGATCGCGATGTCGCGCCAGGCGCTGTAGCCCGCGCCGGTTTGCGTGAGCAACACGTGATAACGGCCATTCGAAAGCAGATGCACGCGCGGGATCGGCGTGTCCATGCGCGTGGTGACCACCGTCAACGGCTGCGCGCCCGCGCGCGCCGGCTGCGGAGTTTCCGTCTCCAGCGCGGCGGTGCGCACAGGCGTGGCGGCGGGCATTTTTTCCTGGAGCAGCAGCTCGTAGGCGCGGAACATCGGCTCGCGCAGGAAATACTTCTGCATCGCCTGATCGCGCAACAGCGCCGACAGCGCGAGGAAGCTCATGCCGTGGTGGTGCACCATGAACGAGCGCACCATCGAAAATGATTGCCCGGAGGCGACGCGGCCTTCGGTGTAATCCAGCGCTTCGTAGAAACCATAACGCGTCAACGCGCCGAGTGCCTGCAAGGCCTGCAGGTTGCGCACGCCCGCGGCGGGTTCCAGCATCAGCGCCATCGCGCAGGCGTAGGGCGCGATCACCAGGTCGTCGCCCAGGCCCTGCTTCAAGCCCAGACCGGGCACGCCGAAGGCGCGGTACTGGTAGTTGAGGTGGGCGTCGGTGGCGTTGTAGGCGCTTTCCGAAATACCCCACGGCACCTGCGAGCGCACGCCCCAGGCGATCTGCGCATTCACCGCCGCACGGCAACTTTCGTCCAGCAGGCTGTCCTCGAACGACGGCATCAAAAGTTGCGGCATCAGGTACTCGAACATCGAGCCGCTCCACGACACCAACGTGGTGTGTCCGGCCGCTCGCGTCAGCACGCGGCCCAGCGCGAACCAGTGCGATTGCGGCACCTGGTTTTGCGCGATCGCGACGTAGCTCGCCAGCCGTGCCTCGGAGGCCAGCAGGTCGTAATGGCTGGCGTCGCGCCGGTTGTGTTCGACGTCGAAGCCGATCGCGAATTGCTGCAGCGAGGGGTCCCACAGGAATTTCATGTCGCATTCGGCGAAGGCGCGGCAGCGCGCGCCCAGTTCGCGGCCCTGGTTCGCGCGCGCGTGCAGCGCCGCCACCATGTCTTCCAGCGCCGCGGCGAGATCGAGGCTGGATTTGTCCTGCGCGTACTCGTTCTCGGAGGAGCGCAGGCGCCCGACCGCTTCGCGCGCGATCGCCAGGGCGCGGGTGCGCGGCGGATTGCCTTCCAGCTCGCGCAACAGCGCGCGCACGCGTTCGTCGTCGCTGCCGGAATCGCCCAGGCTCAGCCACGGCGCGACTTCGTCCAGATCCTCCACCGCCGAGGCGCATTGCACGCGCAGGCGCACCGTCCATTCGCGCAACTCCTCGAACTCGATGAGCGGCGAAGCCAGTTGCTCCAGCCGCGCGGCTTCGGCTTCGATGCGCGCCAGCAGGCCGCGCAGCACCGGCAGCGCGTCGGCGTTGACCTGCGCGTGCTCGGTCAGCGTCTCCAGCGCGGCCAGCGTGGCGTTCAACGCCAGCATCGCGTGCGGTTGCGCGACCACGCCGGCGCGCACGCAGTCGCCGATCACGTGCGCTGTGTCGGCGATCCCCCGCGCCAGCGCGCGCGGCACCAGCGGCCGCTCGTCCATGCGTTCCAGCGCGCAGGCCAGCACCAGCATGCAGCCCATCAGGTTGCCGCTGTCCACGGTGGAGACGTAGTGCGGCGGCAGCGCATGCAGCGTCTGCGTGTCGTACCAGTTGTAGAAATGCCCGCGGTGGCGCGACAGCTTGTCCATCGTGTCGAGCGTGGCGCGCGTGCGTTCGAACAAGGCGGTCACGCCGATGTAACCGAAATCGCGCGCGGCGAGGTTGGCGAGCAGGGCCATGCCGATGTTGGTGGGCGAGGTGCGATGCGCGAGCTGCGCTGCCGGGAATTCCTGGTAGTTGTCCGGCGGCAGCCAGTTGTCTTCGGCGGTGATGAAGGTTTCGAACCAATGCCAGGTGCGGCGCGCCACGCCACCCAGGAAACGCAGCTCGTGCGCATCCAGCGTCTGCCCGCGCCGCCGCGGTTCGCGACTGATCGCCGCCGCCAGCCAGGGCGCTGCAAACCACAACACCAGCAACGGTGCGGCCGAAACGAGCGCGCCCGGTGCGCGCGCCCACAGCGTCAATACGCTCACCACCGCGCAGGCCGGCGAAACCCACATCAACGCCAGGAATTCGGTGTAGCCGGAAGCCGCCGCGCGATCGGCCTGCTCCATCGGCGTCCATTCCAGCAGGCGCCTGCGCGAAAACAGCAGGCGCCAGGCGCTGCGCAGGATCGCGTCGAGATTGAGGAACGCCTCGAACGGGATCACCGCGATCGAAAAGCCCGTGCGCAGCAACTGATCGCCGGCGCCGCGCAGGGTGTCGCGCCAGTGGCGCGGATGCGCGCGGTGCCAGGCGTTGCGCGCCATCTGCGCCAGTGCGATGAACAACGGCGGCGCCAGCATGAAGGCCACGACCACCGCGGTCCAGTACACCGGGTACGGCGCCAGCAGCCAGCCGCGCAACAGCAGCACCAGCATCGCGATCGGCACCAGCCCGCGGCGCAGGTTGTCGAGGATCTTCCAGCGGTGATGGCCTTTCAGCATGTTGCGCAGGCCGCGCCGGCGCGGACCCGGCACGATCGGCAGCAGCCACTGGATGATCTGCCAATCGCCGCGCGTCCAGCGGTGGCGCCGCCGCGCTTCCACCGAATAACGGTTCGGCTGGTGTTCGATCAGTTCGACGTCGCTGACCAGCGCGGTGCGCGCGTAGGAACCTTCCAGCAGGTCGTGCGACAGGATCAGGTCGTTCGGAAAACGCGTGCCGACCGAACGCATGAAGGCGTCGACGTCATAGATGCCCTTGCCGACGAACGAGGCCTCGCCGAACAGGTCCTGGTACACGTCCGAGACCGCGCGCGTATAAGGATCGAGCCCGGTGTCGTCGGAGAACAGGCGCGCGAACTGGCTGGGATGTTCCGGGCGTGCCACCGAGACGCGCGGCTGCAGGATCCCGTAGCCCGCGATCACGCGCCGCGAATCCTTGTGGAACCACGGCCGGTTCAACGGATGCGCCATCGTCTCGACCAGCTTGCGCGCGGTCTGCGGCGGCAGCAGCGTGTCTGCATCGAGCGTGATCACGTAGCGCACGCGCTGCAGGATCTCCAGGTCCCCGACGATCGCGCTGAACCGGTCCGGCGGCGCGCCGCGCAGCACACGGTTCAACTCGCCGAGTTTCCCGCGCTTGCGCTCGAAACCCATCCACGCGTGTTCCTGCTCGTTCCATTCGCGCGGACGATGGAACAGATGAAAGCGCGTGCTGCCGTCCAGCGGATATTTCGCATTCAGTCGTTCGATGCCTTCGATCGCCGCGGCGAGCAGCGCCTCGTCTCCCGGAGTTTCGCGCTCGGAGGCATCGGGAAAATCGGTCAGGAGCGCGAAGTGCAGGTTGGGGTCGCGGTTGCCCAGATAGCGGATTTCCAGTGCATCCAGTTGTTCGGACAATCCTTGTGAAC
>DASXWZ010000364.1:0-1999 GCA_036503375.1 Rhodanobacteraceae bacterium
CCGGCGGCAACGAGCGCGCGGCCAGCAGCACGCGGTGCCGCGCCCACTTGAAGGCGTTCTCCAGCAGGTTCCCCAGCAATTCCATCAAATCGCCTTCCTCGCCGTAGAAACGCGCGCCCTCCTCGATGTCGAACTCGCACAGGATGTTGCGCGCGACGTGCAGTTTCTCCAGGCTGCGCACCACCGCCTCGGCGTGCCCTGCGATCGCGATCGGCGTGGCGAAGGTCTTGTGGCCCGACGTCGCTGCGCGCGCCAGTTGATAGGCGACGATGTCGTTCATGCGTTGCAGTTGCGTCAGGACTTCTTCCCGTGCCTGCGCGGGCGAGTCGTGCGACTCCAGTTGCGAACGCGCCACCGCCAGCGGCGTCTTCAGGCTGTGCGCGAGATTGGAGAGCAGGTTGCGGTTGCGGGTGAGGGTCTCGCGCTCGCTGTCGATGAAGTCGTTGAGGTTGTCGGTGAGGCCGCTCAGCTCCTGAGGATACGCGCCGGAAAGATGTTCGGCATCGCCGCGTTCGATGCGGCCGAGGTCCGCCGCCACGCGCCGGAGCGGCCACAGACTCCAGCGCAACAGGATCTGCTGCAGCACCAGCAGGATCAGGCCGAGCGCTGCGAGCCAGCCGAACAGCGTGCGTCGATACGCTGCGAGCTGGTCGTCGAATTGCGATTCGCTCTCGGCGATGTTCACTGTCATGCGGTAGTTGTTGTCGCCCCAGGCGATGCCTTCGCTCAGCACGTACACGTAACCTGCACTGGTCGGCAGGGGACCCTTGAACACCGTCTGCCCGGGCGCCAGCAGGGTATCGAACGGCAACTCCCTCCCCAGCGCGGAGGGCGATTCCCAGCGGTCTCCGTTCTGCCCCACCATCACCGCATACAAGCCCGAGCCGGGGCGCGCGAAATCCGGATGGGGTGGCACTTCGGGCGGCAACACCCTGTCGGAACGGCTGATTTCGGTGTCGGCGAGGTAAGCGTAGACGTAGCTTTGCAGGCGGTCGCGCAGCGCAGAGAGCGCGGCCTGCGAATAGGCGCGATCCAGCGCGAAACCGGCCAATCCGAGAAAACCCGCGAGCACCAGACCGGTGGCGATGGTGGAACGCGCGGCGAGCGACAGTGGCCGTCCTTTCGTATCCCCGGGGCGCGCTGCCGTTGCCTGTGGAGTTTCGATCATCCGCATAGCAAGGCGGCGGCGCTGGCCGGTGTCAATAGGAGTGTCGTCAACCGGCGGCGCTTTCCTCGTTCTCTTCGCGCGGGATGGCGAAGCGGTAACCGCGTCCACGCACGGTTTCGATCGGCTTCAGGATGCCGTCCGGATCGAGCTTGCGCCGCAGGCGGCCGATGAAGACTTCCAGCACGTTGGAATCGCGATCGAAATCCTGCTGGTAAATGTGTTCGGTGAGGTCGGCCTTCGAGACCAGCTCGCCCGCGTGCAGCATCAGGTATTCCAGCACCTTGTATTCGTAGGAAGTCAGATCGGCATTCTTGCCATTGACCGTCACCGTTTGCGCGGTGGTATCCAGCTTGATCGGGCCGCAGGTCAGTACCGGCTTGGACCAGCCCGAGGCGCGCCGCACCAGGGCGTTGATGCGCGCCAGCAGTTCCTCCACATGAAACGGCTTCACCAGGTAATCGTCGGCGCCGTATTTCAGGCCTTCCACCTTGTCCTGCCACGACGAGCGCGCCGTGAGGATCAGGATCGGAAAACTGCGGCCCTGCTCGCGCAACTGCCGCACGAGGTCCATGCCGGACATCTTCGGCAGGCCCAGATCCACGATCGCCAGGTCGAACGGCACTTCGCGGCCGAGGTACAAGCCTTCTTCGCCGTCCTGCGCGGCGTCCACTGCAAAACCGTCGCGCTTCAGCCGTGCGGCGAGCGTTTCGCGCAACGGCGCTTCATCCTCGACCAGAAGAATGCGCATGTGTTCTTCCTCCTGTTGCGATCATTCCCGATCGCGGGATCAAAAAACAGACACCTTCGGCACACGCCCCACGCCGGGGCTCC
>DASXWZ010000365.1:0-2771 GCA_036503375.1 Rhodanobacteraceae bacterium
GGAAGAGCGAGGAAGATGTATGTCGATACATGGACGAGCGATGACGCAGCCATGCGGGCAAAGGGCCACGGCCCTTCGGGTTGCTCCGCAGCGGCCGCCATACCGCGGCGCGCGCCTTGACCATAGAAGTGCCATGGCACAGCGTCGCGCACCTTGTCTGGACAACCGCTGCGGAAGCAACGCGACTCGTTTGGAGCGACGCGAACAAACCCTAGGCCGTCGCGACTTCCCCGTACAACTTCAGCGTGGCCTGCTGCATGTCGCCGAGCCGATAGCTTTGCAGTGGCGCGATCGGCGGAGCGGCGCGCAGCAATTCGGCGGCGCGCTCGGTCAATCTCTCCATGTCACCCGGCGGCACGCGCCCGGCCGGGTACAACTCGGCCAGCAATTCCCCCACTCCACCGTGCGCATAGCCCGCCACCGGCCGGCACAGTGCCAGCGCCTCGATCACCGTGCGGCCGAAGCTCTCTGGCTTGTTCGAGAGCTGCAACACCAGCGCGGATTCGGCGAAGATGTCCCGCACGTCCGCGCGGGGCGGCGTGAACACCACCGCATCGAACACGCCGCGCTCGCGCGCCAGCGCGTGCAATTCGGACAGATAGGCTTCCCGCCCCGTTTCGATCACGCCCAGCAGCAGCAGGCGCGCGTCGACTCCACGTGCGCGCAAACCGGCGATCAGGGCGATCGCATCCGCGTGACCCTTCAGTCGCGTGCCGCGGCCGGGCAAGGTCAGCAACGGCGCGCCGGACAGTTGCGGGAACTCGGCGAAGAAACGCTGCCGCCAGGCATCGTCCGGACGATAGCCGTAGGGAAATTCTTCCGGATCGATGCCACGCGGGATCACGGTCAACCGCGCGGGATCGACGCGATAATGGCTCAGCACGAAATCACGCACCGTCTGCGACACAACGATCACGCGCTCGCCGCGGGTCATGATGCGGCTGTAGCTGCCGGGCGTGTTGAGGCCGTGCACGGTGGTGATGAAGTGCGGCTTCTTGCGCATGCCGCGCAACGCCAACCAACCCACCCAGGCCGGCAGTCGCGAACGCGCGTGCACGACATCGGGGCGGATTTCCTCCAGCAATCGCCGCAGCGGACGGACGTGGCCGAGCGCGCGCAGCGACTTCTTCGACATGTCCAGCGGCACGTGTTCGCTGCCTTCGCCGTGCAGTTGCTCGATCAGGCGCCCGCCCGCCGAAATCACCACCGAACGGTGCCCGGACGTGACCAGTGCGCGCGCGATCTCCAAGGTGGAACGCTCCGCCCCGCCACTCTCCATCGCCGGGACCAGTTGCACCACGGTCAGGGGACGGCTTTGCGGCATCGGGGAATCGGCCATGGAAGGGACGGCGAGGCTGACTTGCGCGGAATACATGCAAGGTTGCAAGCAAGAAACAAGCCTTGGCAACCGTTTCCAGGGCATCCGCCGGATGCTCCGATCGGGTCGACAGCTTGCAAAAATTCCGTGAAGAAAGGTGCCGCTACTTCAGCACGAACACGGCGCCGCAATACGGACACTGCGACTCTCCGCCGTCTTCCTCGATCGGCAGGTAGACGCGCGGATGCGAATTCCACAACGCCATCTCAGGCAACGGACAGGACAAGGGCAACTGCGCAGGGGTCACCTCGTAGCGGTTTTGTGCGTTGGCTTGCAGCGTGGCGTGTTCGGCGGGCGGGCTGCTCATCGTCTGTGACCGGATCCGGGAGGTCGCATTCTAGCCCACCTGCAACACACTCACTGTCCGCTTGCCGCGTGCTCCAGCGGCAGCACCTCGGTCTTCCAGGCCTGCGCCTCGATCGCTTCTGCGCTGATCGTCACCTGCAGCGCGTCGCCTACCATCGGGATTCCCCCGGCTACGCCGAAAGCGCTGCGATCGAACCGCGTGACGGCGCTGAAGCCGAGCGCGGGCGCATCGATCATCGGATAGCTGCCGCTCTTGTTTAGGGTGACGTTGAGCGTCACCGGGCGTGTCGCTCCGTGTACGGTCAGATTCCCCTCGACCTCGAACCGGTCCTTGCCCGCCGGACGCACCTTCGTGCTGACGAAAGTTATTGCAGGATATTTCTCGGTGTCGAGAAATTGCGCACCGAGCAGTTGCTTGTCCAGTGCCGGCACGTGCGTATCGAGGCTTTTCACCGGAATGCTGACGCGTACGGACGATTTTTCCGGATGCTCCGCGTCGTACACCAGCGTGCCTTGCACCTGGTCGAACTGGCCGGTGGGATGCGAAAAGCCCAGGTGATCCCAGGAGAACAACACTTGCGTGTGCGGCGGATCGAGGGTGTAGCGGACCGGGGCGGCGGAAGCGGCGCTCGCCGCGCCGAATACGACGGCAAACACGATTGCTGATTTCATCGAATTCTCCTCATGATCGGTCGTGCCGCGCGTGGATCGCCAAAACATGCGATAACGCGCCTTCGATAGGATGACGAAGCGGATATGCGAAAATCGACATGCGCGAAGCGTGGGTGATCACCGATGGCGCTGCGGGCAACGAGCGGCAAGCCCTGGCGCTGGCGCAAGCGATGGACGTGCCGGCGCGCGTGCTGGCGCTGCCGCTGCGCAAACCCTGGGAGTGGGTCGCGCCCCGCCAATTGCCCGGTGGCCGGCTCGCCCTCGCGCCGCGCGATCGCGCGGCCTTCGCGCCGCCGTGGCCCAAGCTGGCGATCGGTTGCGGCCGTTCCGCCGCGCTGCTGACGCGCCTGCTGCGCGAACTGTCCGATCGCGAATGCTTCTGCGTGCAGATCCTCGATCCGCGCATCGATCCGCG
>DASXWZ010000366.1:0-8889 GCA_036503375.1 Rhodanobacteraceae bacterium
TTGTCTTCCGCGATACCTGGCATATCCCCTCCCGCGGCCGAGTGTAGCGCTTCGATGGCGGAATGCGGAAAGCAGTACGCGATTGATCACCTCGTATCGGGTCGCTAACCTCGCCTGCGATGGCGCAAACCTTCCTGTGGCACGACTACGAGACGTGGGGCGCAGACCCGCGCCGCGATCGCCCCGTGCAATTCGCGGCGATCCGCACCACGCCCGAACTGGAAGCCATCGGCGAGCCCGTCGCGCTCACCTGCAAGCCGCCGCGCGATCGCCTGCCGCATCCGCAGGCCTGCCTGATCACCGGCCTGGTGCCGCAGGACGCCGAACGCGATGGCACGATCGAAGCGGAATTCGCGGCCGCGGTGCACGAGCAACTGGCCACGCCGGCCAGCTGTGCGGTCGGTTACAACTCGATCCGCTTCGACGACGAGGTGACGCGGCAACTGCTCTACCGGAATTTCTTCGATCCCTACGCACGCGAGT
This sequence comes from Rhodanobacteraceae bacterium, assembly GCA_036503375.1. Classification (GTDB taxonomy): domain Bacteria; phylum Pseudomonadota; class Gammaproteobacteria; order Xanthomonadales; family Rhodanobacteraceae; genus 66-474. The sequence continues at coordinate 484 of DASXWZ010000366.1, forward strand.
GGGACAACCAGTGTTCGCGCTGGGATCTGATCGATCTCGCGCGCATGTGCTATGCCCTGCGGCCGCAGGGCATGGAGTGGCCGCTGCGCGAAGACGGAACGCCGAGCTTCCGGCTCGAACATCTGGCGGCGGCCAATCACCTCGAACAAACTCGCGCACACGATGCGCTGGCCGACGTGCGCGCCACCCTCGCCCTGGCGAAACTGCTGCGCGCGCGCCAGCCGAAGCTGTTCGAATGGCATCTGGCGATGCGGCGCAAGCAGCGCGTGTTCGAATTGCTGGACGTCGCGAACATGATGCCGCTGCTGCACGTATCGCAGCGGTATCCTGCCGAGCGCGGTTGCGTCGCCGTTGTCGCGCCGATCGCCGAACACCCGCAACGCAAGAACGAAATCATCGTCGCCGATCTCGATCCCGATCCCGGGTGGTCGCAATTCAGTGCCGAGGAAATACGCGAGCGGTTGTTCGTCGCGCGCGGCGATCTGCCCCAGGGCGAAGAACGCGTGCCGCTGAAAACGATCCACGTCAACAAGTCGCCCGCGCTGGCGCCGCTGTCGGTGCTGCAGGGCGTGGATGCCGCGCGCATCCGGCTGGATCTGGATCGCTGCCTTGCGCACCTCGCGGCCTTGCGCACCGTGGAGCATCTGGCCGAACGCGTTCGCGCAGCGTTCGCGCAGGAGATCACGCGCGAAACACCCGACCCGGAGCTGGCGCTGTACGCCGGATTCGCGAGCGACGCCGATCGCCGCCGCTGCACGCAAGTGCGCGCCACGCCGCCGGAGCAACTCGGGCTGCGCGATTTCGGTTTTGCGGATGCGAAGTACGACGAGCTGCTGTTCCGCTACCGCGCGCGCAACTGGCCGCGGACGCTATCGCAGGAAGAACACGCGCGCTGGCTGGCACATTGCCGCGATACCCTCGTCAAGGAAACTCCACTCACCACGCTGACGCTGGAACAATACGCAGCCGAAATTGCGGCGCTGCGTGCGCGGGTGCCCCCGGGCGGGAAACAGATTCTGCTGGATCAGCTGCAGGTCTGGGCGCAACAATTGAGCAGAGAGTTCGAGATCGAGATGGTTTAATGTCCGAGACGTACTTTTCTCCCGCCACCTTCCGCTTCCTGCGCGCGCTGGCGCGCAACAACAACCGCACCTGGTTCAAGGCGCACCAGGCCGAATACGAACACGACGTGCGCGAACCGTGCCTGCACCTGATCGGCGATCTGCAAGCGCCACTGGCCAAGATCAGCGATCATTACCGCGCGGATCCACGCAGAGTCGGCGGCTCGCTGTTCCGCATCCAGCGCGACGTGCGCTTCGCCGGCGACAAGGCGCCGTACAAGACCTGGGCCGGCGCACGCTTCTACCACGAACGCCGCCGCGAGCGGCCCGCGCCTTCGTTCTACCTGCACATCGCGCCGAGCGACTGCTTCATCGGCGCGGGCATCTGGCATCCGGAATCAGATACATTGAAAAAGCTGCGCGCGTTCATCGCCGACAACCCGGCTGCATGGAAACGCGCGGCACACTCGAAAGTGTTTCGCGATCACTACGAGTTCCGGGGCGAGTCCCTGAGCCGCGCGCCGCAGGGTTACGCGCCCGATCACGCGCTGATCGGGGATCTCAAGCGCAAGAGTTGCGCCGCAGGTGTGAGCTTCGATGACAAGTTGGCCTGCTCTTCCGGATTCAAGCCATTCGTGGTGGAGAACTTCAAGCGGCTCGCGCCGTTGGTGGACTATCTGTGCGCCGCGCTGGAACTGGAGTTTTGATCTGGCAATTGCGGATCATTTTTCGTCATTCCAGACGCCGTGAAGCGGCGATCCGAAATCCAGCGTCTTTTCCAAAATTACTCACTGGAGTTCCCGCCTTCGTGGGAATGACAGGCTTGGATTTGGCGATGGTGCCCATCTTCTACGCGTCGGCAAACGGAAAAGCCAGCACGTCGCGGATGTCGCTCGTATCCAGCAGGCACATCAGCAAGCGGTCCACACCTAACGCCACGCCTGCGCAATCGGGCAGATCGTCCAGCGCGCGCAGCAGATTTTCGTCGATCGGCAATTCGCGCAAGCCGCGCTCGCGGCGGCGTGCGTTGTCGTGTTCGAAGCGGGCGCGCTGCTCGTCCGCATTGTTCAATTCGTGGTAGCCGTTGGCGAGTTCGTGCGGACCGAGGTATAGCTCGAAGCGCTCGGCGAGGGGGGGAGCATCTTCGCGGATCTTCGCCAGCGCACATTGGCTGGATGGATAGTCGTACACCAGCGTGATGCGATCCTCCGGCAAAACTGGCTGCAAACGATGGGTGACCAGCAGATCCAGCCAGTCGTCGCGGGTCAGTCCTCGCGGGTCGATGCCGAATTCGGCCAGCGGCGCGCGCAGTGCCGCTTCATCTGTTCTTGTCGGATCAAGATCAAGTTCATCCTTGAACCAGTTGATATAGCTTGTCATTTTCACCGCCACATCGCGTCCCGTCAGCGCCAGGGCCGTACGCACCAGCTCCGCGCACTCGTCCATCAGCCGATGATGGTCCCAACCCACGCGATACCACTCCAGCAAGGTGAATTCGGGATTGTGCGAGCGTCCTGCTTCGCCATTGCGGAACACGCGGCCCAGTTCGTAGCAGTCGCCGACGCCAGCGGCGATCAGCCGCTTCAACGGATATTCGGGTGAAGTGCGCAGAAAACGTTCGCGCGCCCCGGCTTGTACATGGCCGGTGAATTGCGTGGCGAAGCCCTCGATATGCAGATCGGTGTTGCCCGCCGCCGAGAGGATCGGCGTCTCCACCTCCAGCACGCCGCGCTGCGCGAAGAAGTCGCGGATCAGCGCGTTGAGGCGTGCGCGAAGTTCCAGTGAGGCGCGTCGGGCCGACGCATCACGTTTCATGTTTTTTCAGAAATGCGGCAAGGCGGGCCTCGTCCCAGATCTCGATGCCGAGTTCCTGCGCCTTGTCGAGTTTGGAGCCGGCGGCTTCGCCGGCTACCACAAAAGACGTTTTCTTCGAAACGGAGCCGGAGACTTTCGCTCCCAGCGCTTCGAGTTTTTCCTTCGCCTCGTCGCGCGTGAGCGCGGACAGCGTGCCGGTCAGTACCACCGTGCGCCCGTCCAGTGGGCTGGCAGCGGCCGCGCGCACGTGCGCCGTTGCTTCCCGCAACGCACCCAATGCATGCGCGATGCGCTTCGCCAGTGCGCCGCCCTCCTGCCCATGCAGGAACCCGTGCACCGACCCGGCGGTTTCCCGCGGCAACCCGGCTTCGGCCAGCACGGTCTCGTCTGCGGCGGCAACGGCCTCGAATGAATCGAATGCCGTCGCGAGTTGCTCCGCGCGTTTCGGGGTCAGCTTGGGGATACTCGCGCGCGCGAGCACGTTCTCCAGCGCCAGGGCGGCACGCAGTTTCGCACTCGGCGGATGCGTATCGCGGATTTCCACACCGCACGCGAGCAAATCGTCAATGACTTTCTGGTTGCCGGGCTGCTCGAAAAACGCATCGATCGCGCGCGCGACTTCATCGCCGATGTCGGGCACCAGTTTCAGCAGCGGCCACGGCAAATGTCGGATCAGGTCCAGATCCCCGAACCAGGCCGCCAGCGCCTTGGCCGTGCTTTCGCCCACATGCTGGATGCCGAGCGCATACAGGAACCGCTCCAGCGTGGTGCGCCGGCTCTTGTCTATCGCCGCGATCAGGTTCTCCGCCCACTTCGTCGCGACCTTGCCGGCCTTGACGGTCTCGGGTGTGGTGCCGTCGCGTTCGTCGGCACGCGATTTCATTTCCAGCAAATCGTCGAGCGTGAGCTTGTAGAGATCGGCGACCGAGCGGAGATAGCCGAACTCTCCGAGATCTTCTATGTAACGCTCGCCGAGGCCATCGACGTCCATCGCGCGACGGCCCGCGAAGTGGAATACCGATTGCGTGCGCTGCGCGGCGCAGGCGAGCTCGCCGGTGCAGCGTGCGACCGCTTCACCCTCCTCGCGCACGATGTCCGAGCCGCAGATCGGACAGCGCTTCGGCATCTCCCACGGCTTCGTGCCTTTCGGGCGCATCTCCGGCACCACGCGAACGACTTCCGGAATCACGTCGCCCGCGCGGCGCACGATCACGGTGTCGCCGACGCGCACGTCCAGCCGCGCCACCTGGTCGGCATTGTGCAGCGTGGCATTGGTCACGGTGACGCCCCCGACGAATACCGGCTTGAGTTTCGCCGCCGGGGTCGCCGCGCCCGTGCGGCCGATGTTGACGATGATGTCCTCGACGATCGTGGTCTGCTCCTGCGCCGGAAACTTGTGCGCGATGGCCCAGCGCGGCGTGCGCCCGACGAAACCCAGCTCGCGCTGCGCGGCGAGGTCGTCCACCTTGTACACCACGCCGTCGATATCGAACGGCAGCTTGTCGCGCTGCGCGCCGATCTTCGCGAAATATGTCAGGCAACCGTCCGCACCGCGCGCAATCGCGACAAGCGGGCTCACCGGAAATCCCCATTCGCGCAGTTTCGCGAGCACTTCCGAATGACGCGTAGGCATTTTTGCGCCTTCGAATGCGCCCAGCGCGTATGCATAGAACGCCAGCGGGCGTTGAGCAGTGATGCGCGGGTCGAGCTGCCGCAGGCTTCCTGCTGCGGCGTTGCGCGGGTTCACCAGCGGCCTGATCCTGCCGTCCGATGCGCGCGCCTTTTCGTTGTACGCTTCGAAGCCCGCGCGCGGCATGTACACCTCGCCGCGCACTTCCAGCACCCGCGGCCAGCCGGTACCGCGCAGCTTCAGCGGGATCGCACGGATCGTGCGCAGGTTGGCGGTGACGTCCTCGCCGGTTTCGCCATCGCCGCGCGTGGCGCCGCGCACGAACAAGCCATTCTCGTAGCGCAGGCTGATTGCGAGGCCATCGAACTTCGGTTCCACCGAAAACACCGGATCGCGCACATCGAGGCGCTGTTCGATCCTGCGCACGAAGTCGCGGGTTTCCTTGTCCGGATCCTGCCCCGGCCGCGGGTCCGGATCGGTGAACGCGTTGGCGAGCGACAGCATCGGTATTTCGTGGCGCACGGACTGGAAGGCCGAAGACGGCGCCGCGCCGACGCGCTGGGTCGGCGAATCGGGCGTGGCGAGTTCCGGATGGGCTGCCTCCAGTGTCTCCAGTTCCCGCATCAGCGCGTCGTATTCGGCATCGGGGATATCCGGGTCGTCGAGCACGTGATAGCGATGGTTGGCATCCTCGATCTGCGCGCGCAGGCGCGCGGCACGCGTAGCGGGTGATTCGGTTCTCGCAGCCATGACGTCAGTTTAGCTGCTTGCCCATTGCAGCCGCGCGGTGCAGGATCGATCCGTGCAAAGGAGCGCGACATGACCGACTGGACCTGGAAACCGTTTCCACAAACACATGCCGCTTTCGACCATGCGGGCGAGCGCTTGCGCGAAATCTGGCCACGGTTGCATGCCGGTGATCATGAAGCGTTTCCTGACGAAGCGGGTATCGCGGAGGCACTGGCTGCCGAAGCGCGCCTGGGCGATCACCTGCTGGGCACCGGTGCGGCGGGAATCGCGAACACCGTGCAGGATGCCTGGCGCGCGTATCACCGTGGCGATTTCCAGGAGGCGTGGGAACTCGGAAGCAACGCCGGACCGTTGGGTACTTCGGTTGCGATCGCCGCAGCCGGAGTGCACGCACGCTTCCTGCTGCAAGACGAGCGCGAACGCATCCGCTGCTACGAGACATTGGTACAGCGTGCGAGCGATGCGATCGACCTGCTGCCGCTCAATGCCAACAGCCATTTTCGCTATGCGTGGGCGCTCGGTCTGCTCAGCCGCGAGGTTTCGGCGATGCAGGTGCTGGGCGAAGGCCTCGGCAGCAAAATGCACGCGGCGCTGGATGCCGCGCTGGAGCTGGATTCAGATCATGCGGAAGCGCACACGGCGCTCGGGCTGTATCACGCGCAGGTGATCGACACGATCGGCGCGGCTCTCGCGAAGCTGACATGGCGCGTCGACCCGGAAGCGGCGGAAGCGCACCTGCGCACCGCCATCCGTCTGACGCCCAATGCTCCGTCGGCATGGATCGGACTCGCAATTGGCCTGCAATTGCTCGATGCGAAAGCACATGCCGAGGAAAGCGCCGATGCGCTACGCACCGCTGCCGAAATGCAGCCGGTCGATGCGCGACAGGCACTCGAAACCGCATACGCGAGGCAACGATCGCAAAAGCTTTGAACGCAAGCCAAACGAGAACCCGTTCTCACGTCCAAGAATGCGCGGCGAAAGCCCGCCGAAAGGTCGCCGGCGCACACTCGCTCGCAAGGTGAGATGGCGGTTCCCAAGGCCGCCGGGCAGTGTCGGGAGCAACCCTCGTGCGCCGGCTGTTTGTTGTCCTCACCCTCGCCCTCGCCTGCGTCGGTCTCCCTCCCCGGGCGACGCAGGTTGGGGGTGACCTTCGCCGGTCGTGAATTCCCGGTTCGCACGAACACCGGCCGGTCCGAGCTGCCGCACGCGTCGCGTACACTTGCCGCGCGGCTAGAATCACCGCAATGCCCCCGCATTCGTCTCCGCCGCGTCCCGCGGCCACTCCTGCGCACACCGAATCCGACAGTTCGCATTTGCGCGGCCTGATCTGGCTGGTCGCGGCCGCGTTCTTCATGCAAAGCCTGGACACGACCATCGTCAACACGGCGGTGCCCAGCATCGCGCGTGCGCTCGCCGTGCGGCCGCTGGATCTGAAAACCGCCCTGACCAGTTACGTGCTGACGCTGGCCGTGTGCATTCCCGCCAGTGCCTGGCTGGCCGATCGCTTCGGCACGCGCCGCATATTCGCGGCGTCGATCGTCGTGTTCTCGCTGGGCTCGCTGGCCTGCGGCCTGTCGCAGAATCTCACCGAACTGATCGCATCGCGCGTGCTGCAGGGTCTGGGCGGCGCACTGCTGATGCCGGTGGGTCGTTACGTCTTGGTGCGCGCGTTCGGCCCGCGTGATTTCGTGGCGGCGATGAGCACGGCGGGCGTGTTCAGCCTGCTCGGTCCGGTATTGGGACCGTTGCTCGGCGGAGCGCTGTCGCAGTATGCGAGCTGGCGCTGGATCTTCCTGGTCAACGTGCCAGTCGGCGTGCTGGGCCTGTGGTTGAATGCGCGCGAAATGCCGGACTACCGCGGGCCGCGCAGGTCGTTCGACGTGCCGGGTTTCGTGCTGTTCGCGACCGCGTCCGGCCTGCTGCTGGTCGCCGCGGAAATGGCCGGCAGCGACGAACGCGCGGGCGCGATCGGTTGCGCGATCGCCGGTATCGTCTTCGCATTCGGCTACTGGCTGCACGCGCGGCACGAGGAGCACCCGGTTCCCGACATCAGCCTGCTGCGGGTGCGCAGCTTCTGGATCGCGCTGACCGGCGGCCTGTTCACTCGCCTCGGCACCGCGGGCCTGTCTTTCGTGCTGGTGCTGTTCCTGCAGATCGGTTGCGGCTGGTCGCCGACCATCGCCGGCCTGATGCTGGTGCCGCAGGCGCTTGCGATGATCGGGATGAAGCTGATGATCGATCGTCTGCTGAAACGATACGGCTATCGACGCCTGCTGCGCGTCAACACGATCATGGTGGGCATCTTGCTGGCGGTCTTCGCGCTGCTGCACGCCGCGACGCCGGGCTGGGTGGTCGCGAGCCTGGTGTTCGTCTACGGACTGGTAATGTCGCTGCAATACACTTCGATGAATACGCTCGCGTTCGTGGACCTTCCGCCCGAACGCGCCGCGCAGGCGTCGTCGTTGACTTCCGCCGTGCAGTACCTGGCGATGACGTTCGGCATTGCGTTCGCATCGCTGCTGATGGCAGCCTTCCTGGGCGGACGCCACCGCGATCCTGTCGCCTACGTGCATGCGTTCCACGACAGCGTGCTGTGCATGGCGGTGCTGCCGTTCGTGGCGGTGTACGTGTTCACGCGGCTGCGCCGCGACCGTCCGCCGCGCCGGCCCGTGGAGACGCCGGAGACGGCCACGATCGAGTCGCCGGATTCTCCGACCTGAACTTCGCACGAGGCAGCCTGGCCTGCGCGGGCATTGAGTTTCCGTCTCGCAATCCCATATCTGCGGCAATGAGACGCGAACGATTCCGGAGATCACGATGAAGAAGGTTCTCGGCGTTCACAGCGCCCCGGGCGGGCACTGGGTCGGCGATGGTTTCCCGGTGCGCTCGATCTTTTCCTACGACAGCCACGGCGAGCACATCAGCCCATTCCTGCTGCTGGACTATGCGGGCCCTGCCACTTTCGAACCCGCGGAAAAGCCACGCGGCGTGGGCTGGCATCCGCATCGCGGTTTCGAGACGGTCACCATCGTCTACGAGGGCGAAGTCGAACACAACGATTCCACCGGCGCCGGCGGCAAGATCGGCCCGGGCGACGTGCAGTGGATGACCGCCGCGGGCGGCATCCTGCACAAGGAATTCCATTCG
>DASXWZ010000367.1:0-2324 GCA_036503375.1 Rhodanobacteraceae bacterium
TTGCGAGAATGGTTCTGCGGAGTTTCATGGCTTTCCCCTCACGGATTGCTGGTCCCGCCGTGGATGCGGATGGCTTGCTGCGGTGGATGTGACGCGGTCCCTGGTCGTGTCGCGTATGTTCCGTCCTGCATTTGCATGGGCGATCATTTCGCCGCGCGCGCGCGTTGCGGCGCCGCGCCCTCCTGCTCGTTGCCCGCTTGTCGATCGAGCGTGCGAGATCGGTGCAGATACCAGATCGCGGCGCCGATCACGCCGAGCTGACCGTGTTCGATCAGGCGTACCGGCGCCTTTTCCCGCGCCGCTCGCATCTGGCCCTTGTCCAGCAGGCGTTCCGCAAACGCGCTGCGTTGCAGGAAATCGCGGATGTTCGGCAGCACGCCGCCGGCCAGATATACGCCGCCCTGCGCGCCGTACAGCAGGATCAGGTCGCCGACCAGGCTGCCGAGCGCGCCGCAGAAGATGCTCAAGGCCTCGAGCGCGATCGCATCGCGCTCCGCGATCGCGGCGTCGGTAATCGCCGAAGGCTCGGTCAAGGTCGGCGTGCGTTGCTCGAGCAGGCAGAGCGCGCGATAGATGTTGACGAGGCCTGGACCCGACACGATCGATTCCACCGGCACGTGCCGGTCCTGCCGCGAAAGCACGCGCAGGATTTCGATCTCGCGTGGGGTGGAAGGCGCGAACGCGGCCTGCCCGGCTTCGCTGGCGAGCACGATCGCGCGATCGCCGTCGGGAATCCGCACCGCAGCGCCCAAACCCGTGCCCGGCCCGACCACCAGCACCGGCGCGCCGGGGTTCGACACGGATGCGGCGCTCAACAGCGTTACATCCTTCGCCTCGACCTGGTCTACCGCATGCGCCACGGCGGTGAAATCGTTGACCAGTGCCAGATCGTCGAATCGCAGCTCTGCGCGCGTGGCGGAAACCGAAAGCCTCCAGGGCAACGTGTTGTTGATCACTTCGTCGCCGAGCAGGAATCCTGCGCAGGCGACGGCGCAGCGTCGCACGCGTCCGATCGAATTAGCCTCGACGAATCCGCGCAGGATCGCCGCGAGGTCTGAATGTTCGGCGCAAAGATATTTCCGGTACTGCAATACCTGCACGGGATGCGCGCCACCACGGTTCTCGCGCACCAGCGCCACGCGCGCCCAGGTGCCGCCCACGTCGGCCGCGAGAAATGTCGAGCTGGAGTCGCCGGTTTCGACCATGGAATTCGAGGTTTCCCGTCCCGCCGCATCGGCTGCGACAACCCGTTCGCCGCGCCGAGCGGCCGCGAGTTTGTCCGTGCATGACAACGTTGTCAACAAATGTCCTGCGAGACATTCGACGCGCCGCAGCGCGTCAAAGTCCTTCGAGGATCCAATGCCGGGCGAAAGCCGCGCGGGCACCGGCGAATCGACGTTCTGTTCGCCCGTCGTGAGTCCCTTACGCACTTTCGCCTGTTGCGCCGCAACAGGCGGAGTGGTGGTGATTTTCGGATCTTCCGCCGGGCCGAGTCCACCCGGCCGCGGGATCCGCAGGCTCCTGGAGTGCCGCGCTTTCGCTTTTGGTCCGCCGCGCTCGACATGGCGGCAAAAACGACTCGATGACAACGTTGCTATTTATCGCCGGTCGTGCGCAGAATCCGCTCGCGCTCCGGGAGTAGCCCATGTCCGTTACCGACACCTCGCACGCGATTCCGCAACAAAGTCACGGCTCGGCGATCGTGATCATCGGCGTGCTGTTCTTCATCTTCGGTTTCGTCACGTGGCTCAACGGTCCGCTGATCACTTTCGTCAAGCTCGCTTTCGGTCTGGACGACGTCAACGCATTCCTGGTGCCGATGGCGTTTTATCTGTCCTACTTTTTCCTCGCATTGCCGGCCTCCTTCATCCTGAAACTCACCGGCATGAAGAAAGGCATGGCGGTTGGCCTGGTGGTGATGGCGATCGGCGCGGTGCTGTTCGGGCAATACACCACGATGCGCGTTTATCCGGGCTCCTTGACGGGACTGTTCGTGATCGGCGCGGGACTCGCGCTTTTGCAGACCGCGTCCAATCCCTACGTCAGCATCCTGGGGCCGATCGAGAGCGCCGCGCAACGCATCGCGGTGATGGGCATCTGCAACAAGGGCGCGGGAATTCTCGCGCCCATCGTGATCGGTGCGGTGGTGTTGCACGGGCTGGACGACTTCGACCGCCAGATCAAGGCGGCGCCCTCGCCCTCCGCGCGCGAAGCGCTGCTGGATTTGTTCGCGGCGCGCGTGCACCTGCCGTACCTGGTCATGGCGGCGGTGCTGGTGATACTGGCTTTCGGGATCGTGATGTCCTCGCTGCCCGAAATCCGTG
>DASXWZ010000368.1:0-3944 GCA_036503375.1 Rhodanobacteraceae bacterium
AATGTCGAATTCTTCGTCGGGCTGAAACCGTATTCGCAATGGCGCGGCGCGTATCGCGACAAGGCCGCGCTGATCAAGGCCGTGGACGACAAGCTGCAGGCATTCCCGGGCATCCAGTTCAATTACACCCAGCCCGCGGAAGACGCGGTGGACGAAGCCGAAACCGGGTTGAAGAGCGCGCTGGCAGTGAAGGTGTTCGGCCCCGACCTGCAGACGCTGCAGGACAAGGGCAAGGCGATCAAGCAGGCGATGGAGCGCGTGCGCGGCATCAGCGACGTGACCCTGGTGCACGAACTGGGACAGCCCAGCCTTACCCTGCAGATCGATCGCGCCAAGATCGCGCGCTACGGCTTGAACGTTTCCGACATCAATGCGCTGATCGAAACCGCGATCGGCGGCGATGTCGCGACGCAGGTGGTTCAGGGCGAGCGCGAATTCGATCTGGTGGTGCGGCTGGCGCAACGCTTCCGGGACAATCCGCAGGAGATCGGCGACATTCCGGTCGCCACGCCTTCGGGCGCGCAGGTCCCGCTGAAGGAACTGGCGAGGATCGGCGAGTCCAATGGTGCGTCCTTCATCTACCGCGAGAACGATTCGCGCTATATCGGCGTGCAGTTCTCCGTAACCGGCCGCGATCTCGCCGGCGCGGTGAACGATGCGATGCGTGAGGTGCAGAAGGACGTGAGCCTGCCGCGCGGCTACCGCCTCGACTGGGGCGGCGAGTACAAGGAATACACCGCCTCGCGCGCGCAGATGAACGTGATCCTGCCGCTGACGCTGGTGCTGATCTTCGGACTGCTGTTCGTGCTGTACGGCAACTTCAAGTTTCCCTTCATCACCGTGGCCGGCGTTCTGCTGTCCGCGCCGTTCGGCGCGCTGGTGGCACTGTGGCTCACCGGAACACCGTTCTCGGTTTCGTCGGGCATCGGCTTCATCGTGCTGTTCGGCGTGTCGGTGCTGACCGGCGTGGTCTACATTTCCTGCGTCAACGAATTGCGCTTGCAGGGCATGCAGATTGCCGAAGCGATCCATCAGGCGGCATTGCTGCGCCTGCGCCCGATCATGATGACCGCGCTGGTGGCAGCATTGGGTCTGCTACCGGCGGCGCTGGCAACTGGCGTCGGTACCGATTCGCAGCGGCCGTTCGCGCTGGTGATCGTGGCGGGCATGCTTTCGCGGCTGGTCATCGGCATCTTCCTGATGCCGGCGTTGTACGCACTGGTGGCGAGGCAAGGCGACCGCTTGCAGGTTTGATCAGCCCATGTAGCCCGGATGAAGTGAAACGGAATCCGGGAACGCATTGGGAAATTTTTCCCGGATTTCACTTCGTTCCATCCGGGCTGCAGTCGCTGACAATCAGCGCATCGCCACGCGCTCGCTCACCCAGCCGTAACCCGCATCGCGCGCATCGGCCGCGAGCGCATCGCGCGAGGATTTGATCGCCGCCGCGTCGTCGCCGCGCTGGAGCACGCGCAGTTCCGCCAGGCGCGCTTCGAACGCCAGCCCAACCCAGCTTCGTTTCGATGCATCGCCGGCCAGCGCGCGCAAGGATGCCAGCGCCTGCTCGCGCTGTCCGTCAGCCGCCTGCAGCTCGGCCAGCGCGATATCCAGTTCGAACACCTCCGCACGTTGCGTGACGCGGCCGCGCAACTCACGTGCGTGCGCGAACAACTGATCGCGCGTCTTCGCCTCGTCCAGCGCATCCGCGCACAAGGCCAGCAGCGCGGAGGTGGTCGCTTCACCTGCTGCTTCTCTGGCTGCCGCCCAACCCTGCGCCGACTTCTCCAACGCATCGCGCGCGGCGCTCCACTGCTTGCGCCCCATCGCGATCTGGCCTTGCAGCAATTGCGCATTCGCAGTGAAGAAGCCGTCCTTCGCCACGATGGCATCGCCTTCGATCGTGTTGAATGCCGCGGCCGCGGCATCGACTTCGCCGCGGTCCAGCGCGATCTGCGCGCATTCGAAATCCGCCGCAAAGCTGCGCGAGGAAGCTTCCAGCGCCTGATCCGCGGCCCGCGCCCGCGCGCATGCATTCTGCGCTGCGCCAAGTTCGCCGCGCATGCGCAACAGATCGGCGTAATTCGACAGCGCGTAAGCCAGATGCGCGCGCTCGCCGGCCGAGTTGTCCAGCGTGATCGCCTTGCGGTACATCCCGGCGGCTTCGTCGCTGGCCGATTCATCAGACAGCACGGTCGCAAGGCCGGTCAATGTCCAGGCTTCGCGCACCGGATCATTGGTTTCGCGCGCGATCGCCAAGGCCTGCCGCAGCGCGGCCTCGGTACCGTCGCGGTCGCCTGCGCTCCAAAGCAAGTCGGAGAGGTTGTCGTAGATCGCCGCCTCGCCACCGAGATCGCCTACGCCCTGGTAGATCGTCATTGCGCGCTGATAGCTTTCATGCGCCTGCGCGATCTGATTGCGCCAACTCTGCAGGTTGCCGAGGTTCTGCCACGCATTCGCTTCGCCGTGCGGATTGCCGATGCGGCGGTAATCTGCTGCGGCCTGCCGCAACATGGGTTCGGCCTGCGCGTCCTGATACAGCGCAATGCCGAGTTGCAGCTCCGCCTCGGCGATCAAACCGTTCGCGCCACGTCGACGCGCCTGGTGCAACGCCGCCCATGCGTGCGCAAGTGCCTCCACCCGGTTGCCGCGATCGATCTCGAGAAGGGCCGTCGCGAGCTCCACGCGAGGATCGCCTCGCAATTCGGGCAGTTTGCGCGCGCCATCCAATGCCGCCTGCGCCTGCTCGTACTTCGCGGCTCCGGTCAATGCGGCGATCCATTGCAACCGGTACTCGGGATCGCGAGGGCGCAACGTCGCCAGTTCGCTGCGCAGTGCAACCGTTTGTGCATCATCGCCGGACAACGCCGCCTGCTGCGCCCGGATCTGCAACTGTTCTTCGCGCGGCAGACCATCCGCGTTCTGCGCGGCCTGTTTCGCCGCGGCGATCGCCTTGGCCCGATACCCGAGCATCGACCAGGCGCGCGCCAGATACGTGTACGCGGGCGCGTAACCGGGCGATTGCGCGATCGCCTGCAGCAATTCGTCGCGCGCGCGCGCGGCGTCGTACTGATCGAGCGCCTGCAGCGCAAATCCGATGTGCCGCGCCACTTCTGCACTCGCCGGCTGCGCGCTGGCGAGCTGCTTCAAGGTCGCGGGATCGGAGCGCTCGCCGAAGCGGTTGCGCAATTCGCCGCCGACCTGCGCCACCAGATTCGGAAGATCGCTGATCGCGGATTCGCGCGTGAACGAAGCGAACGATGCGCCACTTTGCGCGTCCTGCACGGTGAGGTCGACGCGCAGTTGCGGCGAATCCGGATTACCCGAGACCAGATAGGCACCGCTCAGCACGTAGTGCGCGCCAAGCCGCCGTTGCAACGCACCCAGACTTGCCGGCGCGTAACCGCCCGCGGCGGGCGCGGGCAGGTCCGCGCGCGCGGGGCGTACCAGCTCCTCGGACACCGCGTGCAGTTTCCCGTTCGCGGCGATTTCGGTCGCCAGCATTTGTTCCAGCGCGGGACCGAGCCACGCGTCCTTGGCGTTGCCGGAAAGATTGTTGAAATCCACGATCGCCACCGCGCCCGGATCGGGAGCGGTGATCGCCTGATCGCTGCGATGCGAACCGCGCCACGCGAACCACGCGCCGGCCGCGATAACGATCCCCACGGCGGCCGCGAGTGCGAATGGCCAGCGCGCGCGTTTCAAGCTCGAGGCGATCTCGTTGCGATGCTCGAGTGCCATCGATGGACGCGGGTCCGGCGACAGCGATCCAGTCTGTTCCTGCGGCTCGATCGGCGCCGCGGACGCGACGATCGCGACTTTGGCTTCGTCCGCGCCGTCGTTCGCGGCAACACTTTGCACCGCCGCCACGAAGCTATAGCCCAGCTTCGGCACCGTTTCGATGTAGCGGCCCTCGTCCTCGCCGTCGCCCAGGGCGCGGCGGATCA
>DASXWZ010000369.1:0-2521 GCA_036503375.1 Rhodanobacteraceae bacterium
GGCGCAGCGCGCCCGTCATGACTTCGCGGAAGACCGGCGCGGAAACGAGGCCGCCGAAATATTCGCCGCCGTGGCCGCCCGCATCGCGGACGATCACCACGCCGACCAGGCGCGGATCGCCCGCCGGAATGATCCCGGCGAACAGCGAGAAATAGCGATCCGCATAGCCGCCGCCGGATGCGATATGCGAAGTGCCGGTCTTGCCTGCGACCGAGTAGTTGGCGACGGCCGCATCCGGGGCGGTGCCGATCGGCGTCACGACCGTCTGCAACATCCGCATCACTTCATGCGCGATGCGCGGATCGAGGATGTCGCTGAGCGGATTGTCGGCGCCTTTCACGAAGGTCGGTTCGCGGATGCGGCCGTCGTTCGCCATCGCCGCGTAGGCCTGCGCCAGTTGCAGCGGCGTGGCGTTCAGGCCGTAACCGAAGGAGATGTTGGCTTTGGCGAGCACGCCCCATTTGCCCGGCGCCGGCAGATAGCCCGTCGATTCGCCCGGGAACCCGCTGCCGGTGCTCTGACCGAAACCGAAGCGGTGCAGCATGTCCCACATCTGCTGCGCGGAAAGCGTCTGCGAAATCTTGATTGCGCCGACATCGCTGGAATACGTGATCATGTGGCTGACGTCGATCAGCCCGTGATCGTGGGTGTCGCGGAACACGTGTCCGCCGAGCGTCAGCGAGCCCGGCGTGGTGTCGACCGGCGTGGTCGGCGTCCATTTGCCCGATTCCAGTGCAGTCGCGACGGTGAAGGTCTTCATGGTCGATCCCGGTTCGACCACATCGGTGACCGCGCGGTTGCGTCGTGCGGCGGCATCGCTGCCATCGAGCGCGTTGGGGTTGTACGAGGGCACGTTCACCATCGCCAGGATTTCGCCGCTGGCGATGTCCAGGATGACCATCGAACCCGACGTGGCGGTGTGCTTGGTAATGGCCTGCATCAGCGCGGTGTAGGCGAGGTACTGAATGCGGCTGTCGATGCTGAGCGTGAGGTCGTGACCGGGCACCGGCGGGCGGATCTGCTCGACGTCTTCCACCGTGCGTCCGAGCCGATCGCGGATCACGCGCTTCGATCCGCGCCTGCCCGCCAGCCATGAGTCGTAGGCCAGCTCCAGCCCTTCCTGGCCTCGATCGTCGATGTTGGTGAAACCGAGAACGTGCGCGGTCACCGCGCCGGAGGGGTAATAGCGCTTGTATTCGCGCTGGCTGTTGACGCCCGGAATTCCCAGATCGAGAACGTCCTGCGCGGCTTCCGGGCTCATCTGCCGGCGCAAATAGACGAACTCGCGGGCGCTGCGGTCCTGCAACCGCGTCGTGAGATCCTTCGCGTCGACGTCCAGCGCCTTGGCGAGTTTCGGAATCTGGTCGGCGTGCTCGAGCAGCTCGGACGGATTGGCCCAGATCGAAACAACGGGTGTGGATACCGCCAGCGGCACGCCGTTGCGGTCGAAGATGGTGCCACGCGAAACCGGGATGGGCACTTCGCGCAGGAAACGCGCGTCGCCCTGGTCCTGGTAGAACTGCTTGCGGATCACCTGCAGGTCGATCGCGCGCGCAATCAGGCCGACCGAAACGCAGCCCAGCACGAACAACACCAGCGCCAGGCGCTTGCGCGGGTTCGGCGCCGGCGGCCGGCGCATGGACATCGGCGGAGGGGTCGGGGCGCGCGGATTCATTGACGGATCAGCTCCACCTGCGCCGGCGCGGGGTCGATCATGCCGAGCTGGCTGCGCGCGATCTGTTCGATTCGGCCCGGCGCGGCCCACGTCGCCTGCTCCAGTTCCAGCCGACCGTATTCGACGTTCAAGGCGTCGCGCTGGTTCTGCAATTGCGTGAGATGCACGAAAGCGACCCGGCCTTGATGCCGCGCCCATACGACCGCGATCGCGCTGGCGACCACCGCCAGCAGCAGCACCGCAAAGGCGAGCGCACCGACCGCCTTCATGGAAGCTTCTCCGCGACCCGCAAGACCGCCGAACGCGCGCGTGGGTTGGCGGCTGTTTCCGCCGCGGATGGAAATTGTGCGCGACCGACCGCGCGCAGCGGCGCTTGCGTGATCTGCGGTGGCGGCAGTCCGCGTCGAACCGTCGCGTGCCGCTCGCCGCGGACGAAATTCTTGACGATGCGGTCTTCCAGCGAATGGAAACTGAGCACCGCCAACCGGCCCCCGGGCTTCATCGCGGCGGTGATCGCACGCAGACCGAGTTGCAACGAACCCAGCTCGTCGTTGATGTGGATACGCAGTGCCTGGAACGTGCGCGTGGCCGGATGCTTGTTGCGCTCGCGCCGGCCGATCGTGCGTTCCACCAGTTCGGCCAGTTCGCGCGTTCCCTGGATCGGCGAGTGCTCCCGCTGTGCAACGACCGCGCGCGCGATTCGGCGACTTTGCCGTTCTTCGCCGTATCGCCAAAGCACGTCGGCGATTTCGCGTTCTTCTGCGGAATTGAGGAATTCTGCGGCGCTTTCTCCGGCGCCGCGATCCATGCGCATGTCCAGCGGCGCGTCGCGCTGGAAGGAAAAGC
>DASXWZ010000370.1:0-5511 GCA_036503375.1 Rhodanobacteraceae bacterium
CAAGGCCTTCGCGGATCGCTCGAAGCTGTTCGCCAAATGAGCGCGGCTCAGGCTTTGGCGGTCAATGCGGTTTCCGCAGGCTTGGCCGAAGCGAGGCGTGCCTCCGCCTTCGCGACCATCGCATGGAAACGCGGATCGTCGCGCAGCAGGTCGAGATCGGGATCAGCCTTGGCGTAAGGCAGGAACGCGTCCGACACCATTTCGAACGCGGGTCCGAGCATGTCCAACGCGGCCTGCTTGTCTTGCAGGTGCACGCTCAATGCGCAGCCGAAGTTGTAGCGCGTATTGAAGTTGTCCGGATCGATCAGCAACGTGCGCTCCATGCGCGCCTTGGCGCGCTCGCCCTCGCCCAACGCCGCAAGCGCGTAGGCGCTGTACGCGGTCACGCCGGAGTTGTACTGGTCCTGCGCCAGTACCGTCTCGGTGCGCTTGAGCGCAAGTTGCGCGGCGCGGCGCTTGCTGGCGACGTCTCCGATCGCCGTGTAGCAACTGATCAACATCATCGCCGAATTGACATCGGCATCCATCAGCTTGACCGCTTTCTCGTAGTAGCGGATGGCGTCCTCGTGCCGGTGGAGCTGGTAGCTCAAGCGCCCGGCAGAGCGATTCGTCTCGTAGGATTCCGGGTCCAGTTTCAACGCCATCCCGACTTCTGCGGCTGCGTTCTCTGCATCGCCGTTCTGCAACAGGATCTGCGCCTTGATCGCATGGGCCTCGGCCAGATCATGCTGCAGCGCCAGCGCCCGCTCCACCGCCGCCATCCCGTCCTCAGAGCTCCCGCCCTTCACCTGCTGCAACTTGTAATAGCCGACTGCCATCAACGCCCAGGCCTGCGCATAATTCGGATCGAACTCCGCAGCGCGCTTGCACAGGCGGACGATCGCCTCCGCGGACCGCGCATCCGCTTCCTGGCCGGTGATGTAAGTCTGCCGCGCCATCAAATACAGGTTGTGGGCCTCGGCGTTGCTGGTGCCGCGCCGCTCGATCGCTTTCTTTTCTTCCGGCAGCAAGCGCAATCTCAGCGCCTTGACGATCGCCTCGGAAATCTCGTCCTGCAGCGCGAAGATGTCGCTGGAGTCGCGGTCGTAGCGTTCGGCCCAGACGTGATTGTTGGTTTCGCCATCGACCAACTGCGCGCTGATGCGCACACGGCCGCCGGCCTTGCGCACGCTGCCTTCCAGCACGTGGCTCACCTTCAGTTCGCGCGCGACCTTCGGGATGTCGACGTGCTTGCCCTTGTACATGAAGGCGCTGTTGCGCGAGATGATCCCCAGTGCGGACACCTTGCTGAGATCGGTGATGATGTCCTCGGTGATGCCGTCGCTGAAATATTCCTGCTCCGGATCGCCGCTCATGTTGACGAAAGGCAGCACGCAGATCGTGTAGCGCGCCGAGTCCTTGCCTGGGGAAGATTCCGAAGCGCTCGCCGACTTCGCGGCCTGCGCCGCTTGCGAGCGCGCGATCATCACGCCCAGCGCGCGCAGGAATTCCTGCGCCTGCGCACTCGCGGGATTCTCGCCCCAGCCATCAAGATCGGTGGTGTGGATCGCGCGCACGTCCATCGGCAGGCGTGCCTGCTCGAAACGCACCGGCACCAATACGCCGCGCTCGGCGGCTTCGCGCGCTTCGCCGCGTACCCAGCGCGAGGCGACCGAGGTCGGCGTCCAGACCACCAGCACGGCCTTGGCCGCGTCGATCTCGGCGTCGATCTGGTCGTCGAATTCCTGGCCCGGGGTGATTTCCGGATCCCACCAGACCGACCAGCCCTTCGCCTCGATCGCAGTCACCAGCGGCGCGACGCGCGCCTTGTCCGCGCGGGCGTACGAAACGAAGACATCAGCCATGCTGATCTGCCTCGCAGCGGTGGCACCGCAACCCCGAGACCGAAGCATACCCGGAAGCGCAAGCGCCGGATACGCAAGAAGGGCGATTCAGGCGCGTGCGCGCCTGCCGCGCTTCCGGCCCGCCGCGGACTTTCCCGCCTGCCGGCACCAAGCGGCCACGAGCGCGTCGACCAGGCCCGGAAAGCGCTTGTCGATCTCGGTGCGCCGGGAAGTGTTGAGCATCTCCACGCCGCGCCGCTCGCTACGGATCAGTCCGGCCTCGCGCAGCACCCGGAAATGCTGCGAAAGCGTGGACTTGGGCACCGTGCGGTCGTTGATCTTCTGGAAATTCGCGCACGACTGCGCCGCCTCGGCATTCAGCAGGCAGCCGTAGATCGCCATGCGTTCGGGGTCCGACAGCGCATGGAGGATGCCCTCCAGCGTGATGTCCTCGACCGCGGGGTGGGTAAACGGTCGCATCTTGTGATCGTACCAGCCCTTGAAAGCGGGTCCGTTAGTTCATAATTCGCGAACTACGGGACTATAGAACCCGTTTCCAACCCACAGAACAGGATGTGTCATGAGCAAACTCAAGGGCAAGGTCGCGGTCGTCACGGGCGCTTCCAAGGGCATCGGCGCAAGCATCGCCAGGACACTCGCCGCCGAAGGCGCCTCCGTGGTCGTCAACTATGCTTCCAGCAAGGCCGGCGCCGACAAGGTGGTTTCCGAGATCGCCGAAGCCGGCGGCAAGGCGGTGGCCGTGCAGGGCAACGTCTCGAAGGTGTCCGATGCGCAGGCGATCGTGGACGCGGCCTTGAAGCATTTCGGCCGTATCGACGTGCTGGTCAACAACTCCGGCGTGTACGAATTCAAGCCGCTCGAGGAAATCACCGAGGAACATTACCGCAAGCAGTTCGACGTCAACGTACTGGGCCTGCTGCTGACCACGCAGGCCGCGGCGAAACACCTCGGCGAAGGCGCAAGCGTCATCAACATCGGTTCGGTCATCACGCGCGTCGTGCCTCCTGCCAGCGCCGTCTATGCCGGCAGCAAGGGCGCCGTCGACACGATCACCGCCGTGCTTGCCCAGGAACTCGGCCCGCGCAAGATCCGTGTCAATGCTGTGAATCCGGGCCTGGTGGAAACCGAGGGCACGCACGCGGCGGGGGTGATCGGTTCCGAGCTCGAAGCTGGCACCAAGGCGAAAACCCCGCTGGGCCGCATCGGCCAGCCGCAGGACATCGCCTCGATCGTCACCTTCCTCGCGTCGGACGATTCCTACTGGTTGAACGGCGAGCAGTTGGTCGCGAGCGGCGGCGTGCGCTGAGCGTCTACGGATCGCGCCACTCGGCGCGATCCGTCACTCCGCGATGCGGCGGTAGGTAAAGTCGTAACCGGGCTTCCAGGTCTTGCCGCGGTCCAGCGAAACCTCGCCCCGCTGGCGCACGCTGCCGTCGTCTTGCGCGCTGACCGTCATGCGGTTGATCACCGCGGGACCGTCGGTCATCAGCACCATCGACTTGCCGGTGATGTCGCCGCGAAAGCTGGAAGCGTGGCCCTGGTCGTCGACGTAGAACTGGTGCCAGGCGTTGTCGTTGGCGTTGTATGCGGTGTAACTAGTGCCATGGTAATTCATGGGCTTGCCGCCAGGACCGACCGTTTGTTCGAACGACTCCCGGATTGCGCAGCCGCCGACGATCCACTCGATGCGGCTGGTGGCGACGGGCGTCTTCGTCCCGGTCGGACTGACCGACCAATGGCCGACCCAGAATCCGGGCGCGCGATGGGTCGCATCCCTGCAATCGATGGGCGGCTGTTTCGGCGGCGCGGTACCGGCCGCGCCGACGTTCGCGATCAGCAACAGTGCGGCAAGCGGCAGACGGTTCATGGCGCGGCTCCCGTGTCGTGTCGCCGCTTCTTATGCCGCTTTCATCGCGCCGGCAAGTGACGCAGGTAACACCCGCGGAAACGACCTGCAGCGGTGCGCCGCAGGCCATCGTTTTCAATGCGGGATAGAGCAGCCGTGCAGCTCAGGGCCGCTGCTTCTTTTCCAAGTTGTCCATCAGCTCGGCGTCGCGCCGGTCTTCCTCGCTGTCCTTCGCATGCGAACGAGCCTCACGCTCGGCCGGTGTCAATTCCTCGCTCGCCTTATCGGCGTCACCGCGGATTTCGTTGCCGCCCTTCGTGTGTTCCTTCACGAACTCCTGCTCGTCCTTGTCGAAGCGCTTCGCGGATTCGTAATCGCCTTCGCCCTGGATCTTGTTCCCTGCCATGACAGCCTCCTTTGTCGCGGGACCTCATGGGTAACAATTCCTGCGTGCAGGTTTTGCATACACCGCGTTACCAGAGGAGATTTCCGCAGGATGCGGCCGCGAAGCGCATGAGCCGCGGACGATCTCGAGTTGGAGACTTCCGGCAAGTTACCCCGCTGCGCGACTAACCCGCCCGGCTCGGCGTGGTCGGTACACAGTGCTCGTCGCGGATGATCTCGTTGGTCCAGTTGGTTTCCCAGGTCTTGCCGTTGTCGGGCGAAAACGCCTGCTCCCATTTGGCAACGGCTTTCGAGCCCTTCGGGTTCACCGTCCAGATGAACCGCACGATCACGGGTTTGCCGTTGTAAGTGTCATGCCCGGTGAACACGCCGATGTTGCCGTCGAACTTGCCGATCACCGGAGGCTGGATCGTGCCGTCGGAGAAATGGTTGTCGACCCAATAGATCCGCCACACCCCGGTTTTCGGATCGTACGTCCGCAGCGTCACGCCGACGAAATCCTTCCAGTAGCTCGCGCGCATCACGTCCATGCCGCCGATGCCGCCCGGCAACGGACTGCCCTCGTCGCAGGTGATGAAATCCTCCCACTGGTGCGAACCGGCCAGCCGCTTCACCAGCCGGTGGTTCGGCATCCGCCACTTGCCGTATTCGAAGTCGAAATCGTGGGAACCATCGCGCACCGGCTTCGTGCCCGCTTCCGGCGTACTCGCCTGCGAGGCGCATACCGCAAGCGGCGAAGCGAGCGACGCACAAATCATGATCGAAACGCCACGACGCATGATTCTCCTCCCTGCCTGGAATGGATGGCAGGCGCCATGGTACTGCCAGCTTCGCGTGACTTTCCGCCCGCGACATCGGCGCGCAATCCTTCTTGAATGCGCGAACCTT
Organism: Rhodanobacteraceae bacterium; assembly: GCA_036503375.1. Classification (GTDB taxonomy): domain Bacteria; phylum Pseudomonadota; class Gammaproteobacteria; order Xanthomonadales; family Rhodanobacteraceae; genus 66-474. Next base: position 4,984 of record DASXWZ010000370.1, read on the forward strand.
CCTGCACCGGTGGCGTCGTGACCTTTCGTAAATTGCTCGCGGCATTGCTGCTCTGCGTTTCTTTCATGCGCGCGCAGGCCGCCGACGTCGAAACCGCGGTGCGTCAGGCCGATGCGCGTTACTGGCAGGCCTACAACGCCTGCGACATGGCGACGATGGGCGCGCTGCTGACCGATGACGTCGAGTTCTATCACGACAAGACCGGACTCACGACCACGCGCAGAGGCGTACTCGATTCGCTGCGCAAGGGGCCCTGCGGCACCCCGGGCATGCACCTGCGTCGCGAGGCCGTGCCGGGCAGCGTGCGTTATTACCCGCTGGCCGGCGGTTTCGCGATCCTCACCGGCGAGCACCGCTTCTACGTGAGCGAATCCGGCAAGCCGGAACACCTGGATGGCCACGCCGACTTCACCATCGTGTGGCAATCGGTGGACGGCCAGTGGCAGATGCGCCGCATCCTCAGCTACTCGCATGGGCCTGCGCCCTACACACCACCCGCCATGCACCTGCACCTCGCGCCCGCGGCAC
>DASXWZ010000371.1:0-6740 GCA_036503375.1 Rhodanobacteraceae bacterium
CATCCTGCGCGAGCTGATCGGCCGGCTCGAGGATTCGAGCACCGGTGCGATCCTGCCGCGCGAACTGTATGTCGAGGTTCCCGCACAGCGCATCGAGCAGGCGCGCAAGTCGTCGCAGGCGCTCGGCGATGCGGTCTACGACAAGTTTCCCTTCCTGCCCGGCATGAAACCGATCGCGGACGATCTCACCGAACTGGTGTTGAACCGCACCTGGCGGCCGCAGCTCGCGGTCACTGGCGCGGATGGCCTGCCGCCGCTCTCCAGCGCGGGCAACGTGTTGCGGCCGTTCACCGCAGTGAAGTTGTCCCTGCGCCTGCCGCCGACGCTGGACGGCGTGCGCGCGGGTGAATTGGTCAAGCAGTTGCTGGAAAGCGATCCGCCCTGCGGCTGCAAGGTCGAACTGAAGCTGGAAAAAGCGTCCAGCGGCTGGAACGCGCCGCAACTCTCGCCGTGGCTGGAGAAAGCCGTGGCGGAGGCTTCGCAGATCGCCTTCGGTGCGCCGCCCGCGTACATGGGCGAGGGCGGCAGCATCCCGTTCATGGGCATGCTGGGGGAGAAATTTCCGCAGGCGCAGTTCCTGATCACCGGCGTGCTGGGGCCGCACTCCAACGCGCACGGGCCGAACGAATTCCTGCACATTCCCACCGGCAAGCGCGTTTCGATGGTGGTGGCGAAAGTGGTTGCCGAGCATTGCAACCAGTCGAAGTGATTGCATCGACCAACATCCGCGCTGCGACTCTGGCGGACGCCGAATCGCTGGCGCGTTTGTCGGATCAACTCGGTTATCCGGCCGATGGGAAGACGATTGCGCGCCGGCTTCACGACATCAATGAACAGAGCGCCGGCGCGGTGATGGTCGCGGAAGTCGATGGCAAGGTCGTCGGTTGGGCGCACGTATTGCCCCAGCGGCGCCTCGAACACGATGCCAACGCGGAACTGGCGGGGCTGGTCGTCGACGAAGCTGCGCGCGGAGCAGGCATCGGCAGGGCGCTACTGCACGCGATCGAAGCCTGGGCGAGCGAACATGGCTGTCCTGAACTGGTGGTGCGATCCAATGTGATCCGCGAACGTGCGCATCGCTTCTATCTGCGCGAAGGTTATGCAGAGAAGAAGCGGCAGGCGGTGTTCGTGAAAAACGTGAGGAGGGAGGTGTGAGGCGAAAGGCGTAAAGGCGTCGGCACTGTTACGCTTTTCACCTCTCTAATCCCGCAGCCCTCCTCTCGGCCTTCGATGCGCTTCGACCTGCCACCCGTCACGCTGGCGTTGCTGATCGCGAACACCGCGGTGTTCGGACTGATGAGCATGGGATTCGGCGAGTGGCTGATCGTGCATGCGGCGTTGTGGCCGCTGGGGCCGCAGCAATTGGCGGGATACGACCAGGGCGTCCCGGTGTACGTCGATTTCCACTGGTGGCAGTTGCTGAGTTACGCGTTCCTGCATGGCGGCTGGGCGCACATCGGCTTCAACATGCTGGCGCTGTACATGTTCGGCGGCCCGATCGAGCACCTCTTCGGCACGCGCCACTATCTTTTCTATTATTTGTTCTGCGCTGTGATCGCGGCGGTGGCGCACCTCTCCGTCGTGCATTTCTTCACCGGCGGCTTCTACCCGACACTCGGCGCGTCCGGCGCGATCTTCGGCCTGCTGCTGGCGTTCGGCATGATGTATCCGCAGGCGAGGATCATCGCGTTGATCCTGCCCATCCCGATGCCGGCATGGATCGCGGTGATCGGCTACATGCTGCTGGAGCTCTTCCTCGGCATTACCGGCACGCAAGCTGGCGTGGCGCATTTCGCACATCTGGGCGGCGCGGTCGGCGGATTCGTGCTGATCCAGTACTGGCGCGGCAAGTTTCCGATCAGGCCGAAACGCGTCCTGATGCGATGAACGTAGCCCGGATGCAGGCGCGAAGCGCCGGAATCCGGGGCGCGAGGGATCCCGGATTCCGCTTCGCTTCATCCGGGCCACACGATCAAGCTTTCAACAACTCCGGTGTGAGCGCCGGCGCGATCGTGTCGATCATCTGCGCGACGATGTGGTGGTTGCCGGCGAGGATGTTGCCGGAAGCGGGCAGGCCGTCGCGGCCGGCGAAGTCGCAATAACGCCCGCCGGCTTCGCGCACCAGCAGACAACCCGCGGCCATGTCCCACGGCTTCAGTCCCGGTTCGAAATAGCCGTCCAGACGTCCATTCGCGGTCCATGCCAGGTCGAGCGCGGCGGAACCGGCACGGCGCAGGTCTTCGGCCTTGCCGAGCAGCGCGCGCGTCATCGCGAGCTGCGCATCGAGGTGCACGCGCTGGCGATACGGGAAACCCGTGGCGAGCAGCGAGCCTTCCAGCGTTTCGCGCTTGCTGACGCGTATGCGCCGATCATTGAGAAACGCGCCGTCGCCCTTGCTTGCGGTGAACAACTCGTCGCGCAGCGGATCGAAGATCACGCCGTGCACCGGTTCGCCGCGATCCAGTTGCGCGATCGAGACGGCGAACTGCGGAATGCCGCGCAGGTAGTTGTGGGTGCCGTCCAGCGGATCGATCACCCAGGTGAAACGCGCGTTGCTTCTGCCCGAGGCACCAGATTCCTCGCCGAGGATGGCGTGATCGGGATACGCGCGCTTCAGTTCGCGCGCGACTTCGGCCTCCGCGAGGCGATCCACCTCCGAAGCAAAATCAAGGTGCTGCTTCTCCACTACGGCGAGATTGCCGACCCTGTTCATGTAACGCAGGATGACGCTGCCTGCGGCGCGCGCAGCGCGCACCGCGACGGTGACGGCGGGTCGGGCCATGACTTCAGTTCCGAGGTGATGATAAAGAACACGCCGCGCAAGGCGGCGAGCTGCAAGTCTAGCAGGGAGGCGGGCGGGAGACTGGCGGAAGCGAGTGCTACGCTCTTGCTCATCCCGCTTCGCTCATCACAGCTCCCGTGCACCAGCATCTTCGCTTTGTCCTCGCGCGCACTTCGCATCCGGGCAACATCGGTTCGTCCGCGCGCGCGATCCGCACGATGGGCTTCGAGCGGCTGATGCTGGTCGCGCCACACCGTTATCCCGACAGCCAGGTGCAGGCGATGGCGGCGGGTGCGGATGACGTGTTGTCGAAATTGCAGGTGCACGCCAGCGTGCGCGATGCGATCGCCGATTGCACCCTGGTGTTCGGATTGAGCGCGCGCCGTCGCGGCGTCGCGCTGCGCGAGCTGACGCCGCGCGATGCCGCTGGCGAAATCGTCGCGGCAATGAAGCAGCAAGCGCAAGTGGCGCTGCTGTTCGGCAACGAGCAATCCGGTCTGGACAACGACGAGCTGATGTTGTGCCGCGCGATGGTGCGAATCCCCAGTGTGGAGGATTTCTCCTCGCTCAATCTCGCTCAGGCGGTGCAGGTGATGGCCTACGAGTTGCGCCTCGCGCTGCTGGACGAACCGATCGAGGCGCCGTTGCCTCGCGATCCGCCGGCTTCGTCGGCGGAGATGGAAGAATTCTTCCGGCACCTGTTCGCCACTCTGCACGAGATCGAGTTCCACAAGGGCCGTTCGGCGCAAACCATCGAACAGCGATTGCGGCGTTTGTTCCAGCGCGCGCAACCCGATGCGCGCGAACTGCGCGTGTTGCACGGGATACTTGCCGATGCGGAACGGATGGCGCGTTTGGCGCGGAGAGGAGACCCGTCCTGACTTCGTTCGTGGAAAATTTGATCAGAAATCACGGAACATTAAGATTTTCTTCTCCTGGCTTGAGTAGTATCGGCAGACTGGCCATGGGATTCCGTGCCAGTAAGGTGGCGTCCCGCAGGACGTCGGAGGGGGCTGGGGACGTCGAACATCAGACTGCTTTAGGGAGACAAGTCATGAAGCGTTCGTTCACGACCGGCGTCGTTCTGGGCGCCGCAGTGGGTCTGTGTGCGTTGGCGGTGCCGGGTACTTCCGCCGCGGGTTCGCAGTCGAGCCGTGGTATCCCGAATGCGACAGTCGGCATCGTCCTGGACGGTTATTGCGACACCATGACGGTGAATGTGCCTTCGCTCGGAAGCGGGTTGCCTCACACCGAGGACGGCACCCACAACCTCATAAATACTTGCGGATTTGCCGAGGACTTTTACGACATCGGCTATGCGACCGGCGTCGGCGGTTTGAACATCACGGAGATCGAGGACGGGATTCTCGTCCTGTACGTTTTCAAGTTCGACGGCACCTGGGCCAATTATTACGATTGCACGGGAACCGGGACGGAATGCCAGTTCCTGACGGGAACCTGGCACTTCGGTGCCCCTGGCGCGATGCAAAGCAGGCGCCCGGGGCAACCTTCGAGTTTGCCGATCAAGTAGCCTGGTCCGGCCAGGCATCAACGTACTTTCGTGCGCACACCTCCGGCAGCATCCGCTGCCGGAGGTCATTCGTCCAAGGGTCACGGGCTCGGCTCAGTTCCTGCGTACTTCAGCCGTCATCGACGCCGGCCTCCTCGGCTTCGCGATCGGCAATGGGGGTCACCAGCACCTTGTCGATGCGCGCGCCGTCGAGATCGACGACTTCGAAGCGCAGGCCGCGCCATTCGAATGCTTCGCCCGCTTCGGGGATGCGACCGAACGCGGCCATCATCATGCCGGCGACGGTGCGGAAATCGCCATCGTCTTCGTTCGGCAGCTCCAGCCGTTGCACCAGTTCGCGCAGATCGTCGGTGGAAACAGAACCATCCACCAGCAGGCTGCCGTCGTCGCGACGCACGACGGGTGCGCCGCGCCGCGCCGTCCCTTCAGCCGGTGTGGCGCGTCCGACAACGGCGCTCAGCAGATCATTGAGCGTCACCAGTCCTTCGATGCCGCCGTATTCGTCCACCACCAGCGCAAATTGCGTCTCCGCGTCGCGGAATTCCTCCAGCAGGTCCAGCGCGCGGGCGGTGCCGGGCACGAACAGCGGTTTCGCCAGTTTCCTGAACAACTCCGGCAGCCGGGTTTCCAGCGACATGCCCTGCAGCAGGCGCTTCACTTCCAGCACGCCCAGCACCTCCTCCTCGCCGCCGCGGTAGACCGGATAACGCGAAAACGGCGTGGCGCGCAGCACCGCGAGGTTCTCCGCAAGCGGCGCCGCCGCATCGAGCCAGGCGATGCGCGGTCGCGGTGTCATCACCGAATCGACGCTGCGATCGCCGAGCCGCAGCACGCGGTTGACCATGTTGCGCTCGTCGGCATCCAGCACGCCCTGTTCGGTGCCTTCGGCGACCAGCAGGCGGATTTCCTCCTCGGTCACTTTCTCGCGACGCGCACGGTTCAGGCGCAGCACGGCCAGCACGAAACCGCTCAACCGGTTCAGCACCCACACGAAGGGCGCGGTCAACCACGCCAGCACCAGCATCGGCGTGGCGATCGCGCAGGCGATGCGTTCCGGAGCCGAGAGCGCCGCGCGCTTGGGTACCAGTTCTCCCACCGTGATGTTGATGGTGGTGACGAGGATGAAACCGATCACCAGGCCGATGAAAGTCGCGTATGGCGCCACGTCGCCGAGGCCGGCTTGCAGCAGCCAACGGCGGATGTCGTCGCTGACCGCGGTGCCGGTGGCCGCGCCGGTGATCAGCGTGATCAGCGTGATGCCGACCTGCACGGTGGACAGGAATCGTTCCGGGTGTTCGGCCAGGCGCAATGCGACCTTCGCCTGCGCGCTGGAGCGCGCCATGTGCTTCAGGCGGCTTTTGCGCGAGGCGATCAGGGCGATTTCGGAGAGGGCGAAGAAGGCGTTGCACAGCGCCAGCAGCAACACCAGTCCCAGCTCGGTCAGCATGGTGGGGCGGGCGCTTGGTCGTCCATGCCCGAGAGTGTAGCAAGGGGAGCCCGGACCGGCCGTTAGCGCGGAGCGTGGCGAGCGCAGCAGGCAGGGACGAAGCCAATGTCCTTCGGACCCCATCCTTGTTTAAACCGACGCCTGCGCTCAGACGAGTGGCGTTCGCGCGGCGTGTTGTCACCGTCGTGTAACATCTCTGAAATAACCTGCGCCGCATCAACCGGAGCCAGTCATGTTTTCGTTGCAGACGATGTTCGGCAAAGGCGACAAGTTCTACGACCTGCTGGAAGCCAGCGCGGAAGCCGCGCGCGAGGGCGCCACGGCCCTGCAAAAGCTGCTGGAGCACCGCGGCGAAGCGATGATCCTGGACAGCTTCCGCGCCGCGCGCCGGCGCGAGAAGCAGCTCGCCGCGCAGATCAGCCAGGCGCTGGTCAACACCTTCGTCACCGCGCTGGATCGCGAGGACATCGAAGCGATGTCCAACGCCTTGTACCGCATCCCGAAGACCATCGAGAAATTCGCCGAACGCTACGCGATCATGCCCTCGCGGCTGGAAGGCGTGGATTTCGCCGCGCGCGCGGTGCTGCTGATGCGCGCCACCGAAGTGCTGGCGGAAATGGTGGGCGAGCTGCGCAACGGCCTGCGCATCGATCGCATGCGCGCGCTGCAGGATCGCCTGCAGGCGATCGAATCCGAAGCCGACCGCATGCTGCTGGAAGCCTACCGTGGTCTTTACACGACCAATGGAGACCCGATCAAAGTGGTGCTGGCCAAGGATCTGTTCGAGCTGATGGAGAAGGCGATCGACCGTTGCCGCGACGTGGGGAATGTCATCTACTCGATCGTGTTGAAGAACTCATGAGAGCCGGGACTGGGGACTCGGGACTCGGGACTCGAGAAAAGCAATCGGTCTTCGTTATTCCGGCGAAAGCCGGCACAGCGAAGGCAGGATGCCGGAGCAGAACGCGGAAGTCGGCCCG
>DASXWZ010000372.1:0-2774 GCA_036503375.1 Rhodanobacteraceae bacterium
CGTCTGCGTGCCGCCCGCGTTCACACCCGTGCGTTTCTCCAGTTCCGCGAACATCAGGTCCCGGAACGCCCCGTCGGGCAATTTTGCCAGCAGCGGTTTGGCGTGCTCGGCCAGGCGCGCGCGGCCGTCCAGCGTGGCGACGTTCACGTCGCGGGCCAGTTCCGAATAGAAATATTCCGAGAGCGGCAGCGCCTGTGCGACGCGCGCCTCGAAACCGGCGCGGCCATCCGAGCGCACCAGCGTGTCCGGATCTTCGCCTTCGGGGAGAAAAAGAAAAAACGCCTGCCGGCCGTCGCGCATGCGCGGCAGCACCGACTCCAGCGCGCGCCAGGCGGCCGAACGTCCCGCGCGATCCCCGTCGAAGCAGAACACCACGTCGGCCGCGGCGCGGAACAGGAGTTCCGCGTGCTCGTGCGTCGTGGCCGTGCCGAGCGTGGCGACCGCTTGCGTAATGCCGGCCTGGTGCAGCGCGATGGCGTCCATGTAGCCCTCCACCACAATCAGACGCTCGAGTTTGGTGTTCGCTTGCCGCACCTGCCACAGCGCGAACAGCTCGCGTCCCTTGTGGAACAGCGGAGTCTCGGGCGAGTTCAGGTATTTCGGCGATTGCTCGGATGACAGTACGCGACCGCCGAACGCGATCACACGCCCGCGCCGGTCCATGATCGGAAACATCAGTCGTTCGCGGAAACGATCGTACTTGTTGCCGCGCTCTCCGGCCGACAACATGCCGGCCTGCTCCAGCAGTTTCATGCGCGCGTCGTTCGTGCCGAGCGCACGCTTCAACCCGTCCCAGCCGCCCGGCGCCCAGCCGATGCGGAAGTGTTCGATGGTCGCGGTATCCAGCCCGCGTTGACCGCAATACCTACGTGCCACTTCGCTCTTGCCCAGTTCGTTCTGATAGAAACGCGCCGCCGAATCCAGCAGCGCATACAAATCGGTCTTGTCCTCGCGCGGCCGCTCGTCGCCGCCTTCACGCGGCACCTTCAGTCCGACCGACTGCGCCAGCTCCTCGACGGCGTCGGGAAATTCCAGATGCTCGTAGTCCATCAGGAACTTGATCGCGCTGCCGTGCACGCCGCAGCCGAAGCAGTGGAAGAACTGCTTGGTCGGGCTGACATAGAACGAGGGCGAACGTTCGTCGTGGAATGGACAACGCGCGGTCCACTCGCGCCCGGCGCGCTTCAGGGGCACGTGCCGCTGCACCACGTCAACGATGTCGACGCGGGCCAGCAGTTCGTCGATGAAGCGTTCGGGGATCAGGCCGGGCATCCAGATAGTCTAGAGGCGATACAGCGGTTGGCGCCGGGGATACTCTGGATTAGCCTGCGGGCGGGGAGAACGACCGGAGACACGCCGATGCGAGTGAAGCTCTTGCTTGGGCTCGGATTGATGATCGTCGTTTGCGGGACGCACGCGCAGACCGCAATGCACTACTACGAAAAGATACAAGCCGCGCGCGACAAGGCCGACAAACTGGTCGATCAGCAGCACCCGGATGCTGCGCACTTGAAGCGTGCGGAAGCAACCCTCAAACACGCACTGGATACGTTGGCCCAGCCGGCGGTGATGGAACTGGCGGAAGGAAACGCATCCCTGCTCGGCCGGCGCTACGACACGCTGCGTGACTTGGCGGGCGTGTATGCGCTGGAAGGCCGCAAGGACGATGCAATGGATGCGCTCGAAGCCATGCAGTCCGAAGCTTGGATTCCGGCGGTTGCGCCCCTGCTTCGCAAAAGTTCCGAATTCGCCAGCTTGCGTGACGAGCCGCGGTTCAAGTCGATGCTAACCACCCTCGATAATGCCGGCCGTTTGTGGAACGCCGATACGCTTGCAGTTCCCTACGCCCCGCGACTGAGCGAAGCCGAGCGCATCGCCGGGCTGTCGCTGTTCTGGTCTGAAGTGAAATACAACTTCGTCCACTTCGATCATGTGCCTGATCTGGACTGGGATCGTACGTATCTCGATTTCCTGCCGCAGGTGATCGCAGCCAGGGACACCAGCGCCTACTACGAAGTGCTGATGCGCCTTGCGGCGTTGCTGCACGACGGCCACACCAATATTTATCCGCCTGAGGAACTGGAGGGTCATTTCTATGCACGTCCACCGATGCGCACGGCGCTGGTGCAGGGACATGTCCTGGTGACACAGATTTTCAGTCCCAAGCTGGAGGAACAAGGCATTCATGTGGGAGATGAGGTGCTCGCAATCGACGGCATGGAGGTGCATCGCTATGCAAAGGAGCGGATTGCGCCTTACGACAGCAGTTCGACACCGCAGGATGCAGACGTACGCGCCTACACCTATGCATTGTTGAGCGGCGACAAGGATCAACCTTTCAAGCTGCGCCTGCGTGATGCGAGCGGCGCCATCCATGATGTGGAAATCGCGCGCAGCAATTACAGGGACATCCACTCGCCGCCGGCGTTCGTATTCCGCATCCTGCCGGGCGACATCGCCTATCTCGCGCTTGATCACTTCGAGAGCGACGAAGGCGTCAAGGCTTTCGAGCGCCACCTGCCGCAGATACTCAAGGCGAAGGGATTGATTCTGGATGTGCGCAAAAACGGCGGCGGCTCAACCTCATACGGCCTGCAAATTTTGAGCTATTTGAGCGATAAACCGATCCCGGTCGAGCGAAGCCGTGAGCTGCAAGTTGAGCCGATCACGCGCGCACAAGGAGCGCTCATTCTGGATTGGCACAAGCCATCCAACAGCGGGGAGCCGTACATCAATGCACATACCCAGCACTTCGCCGGTCCCGTTGCCGTGCT
>DASXWZ010000373.1:0-4597 GCA_036503375.1 Rhodanobacteraceae bacterium
GCGATGGCCATGGAAAGCGGACGGATGCGGCGCCGCGCCTATTCTAGCGTTGGCGCAGCACGTGCAATTCACCGCGCCCCGGGCGATATGCGACATGCAGCGCACGCTGCACGAAGCGAATCGCGCGGCGTGCGGCGTTGCGCGCGCTCGCACCCTTGGCCAGTTCCGCCGCCAGTGCCGCGGAAAGCGTGCAGCCGGTGCCGTGCGTCTGCATTCTCATGCGGGGATGGCGGAATTCCAGCGCGCCGCCCTCATCGGCGAACAAATCGACCACTTCGGTGCCGTGTGCGTGTCCGCCTTTCAACAGCACGGATTTCGCGCCCAGATCCAGCAGCGAGCGCGCCATGCGCGCGATGTCGCGCGCGTTTCCGATTTTCGTTCCCAGCAAGGTCTCGGCTTCCGGCAAGTTGGGCGTCAGAATGTCGGCAAGCGGAATCAGGTCATCGCGCAACACGCGTATCGCATCGCGATCGAGCAGACGCGCGCCGGATGTGGCGATCATCACCGGATCGACGACGAGCCACGGCGGTTTGCGCCTGCCGAGTTCGCGCGCCACGCAGCGCGTGGTTTTCGCATCGCCCAACGTGCCGGTCTTCACTGCCCCGACGGGAAAATCTTCGAACACGGCGTCCATTTGCGCGCGCAGGTGCTTCAACGGCATGGGGTGGATCGCGCGGACTCCACGCGTGTTCTGCGCGGTGATCGCGGTGATCGCGGAAAGGCCGTGCACGCCGAGCGCGGCAAAGGTTTTCAGGTCGGCCTGTATTCCCGCGCCGCCGCCGGAATCCGAACCGGCAATGGTCAGCGCGCAGGAAGGGTGGCGGGGCGTACTCATGCCGTCTTCGCTTCGCCCGATCCGGCCCACAGCCGATAGCCGATATAGGCGATGCCGGCCAGGCCCGTCAGCGCTGCCGGCACGTAGAGCGCGCGATAGGCGAGACGCTCGAACAGCAGTGTGCCGATCGTGCCGCCGAACATGAAACCGCAGATGATCAGGATGCAGAGCGAGAACCGGCGATGATCCGCGGCCGTTCCCCGCAGACGATGCCCGAGAAAAATGCCGAGATCGGTGAACATCCCGGTGAGGTGCGAGGTGCGCACCAGTGTGCCGCTGTAACTGGCGGTCATCGCGTTTTGCAGGCCGCAGGCCATGGCGGCGATTGCAGCCGCAACGATCTGCCGCCTCTCGAACAGCGGCACGGTGGCGATCAGCAACGCAGATTCGATCATCAGCACGATGCCATACCGTCGACCGAACCGCAGGGTGCTGTCGCCGATGATCGCACCGCTCAATATCGCACCGGCCAGGAATGCGCCGATGACGATAACGAGATCGCCGATCGCGTGCGCGTCATGTTGCGCCAGCGCGGCACCGAGCAGGGTGGTGAGCCCCGTCAGATGCGTGATCGCCTGATGCTCGAAACCGAGATAGCCCACCACGTTCACCATGCCCGCGACCACCGCCAGCACCGCCGCGCCGATCCAGGCCCACAGCGGGAACTGCCGCAGCAGCGGCATGGTGTCAGAGCGCCTCCGACGCGAAGTCGGCCAGCCGTGAACGCTCACCGCGGCGCAGCGTGATGTGCGCGGAATGCGTCCAGCCCTTGAAGCGATCCACGGCGTAGGTGAGGCCGGAGGTGGTTTCGGTGAGATAGGGCGTATCGATCTGCTCGACGTTGCCGAGGCAGACGATCTTGGTGCCGGGCCCCGCGCGCGTGATCAGCGTCTTCATCTGTTTCGGCGTGAGGTTCTGCGCCTCGTCGATGATGAGATACCGAGACAGGAAGGTGCGACCGCGCATGAAATTCAGCGAGCGGATCTTGATGCGCGAAGCGAGCAGGTCGTTGGTCGCCTGTCGTCCCCACGAGCCGCCTTCCTCGGGATTGGCCAGCACTTCCAGATTGTCCGTGAGCGCGCCCATCCACGGCGTCATTTTTTCTTCCTCGGTTCCTGGCAGGAAACCGATGTCCTCGCCGACCGACACCGTCGCGCGCGTCATGATGATTTCGCGGTAGCGCTGCTGGTCCATCACCTGCGCCAATCCCGCCGCCAGCGCCAGCAGTGTCTTGCCGGTGCCGGCGGTGCCGAGGAGGGTGACGAAATCGATATCCGGGTCCATCAGCATGTTCAACGCGAAATTCTGCTCGCGGTTGCGCGCGGCGATCCCCCACACGCTATGGTTGGGATGCGTGTGATCCTCGAGCAGCACCAGCTTCGTCTTGTCGCCCTCGGTGCCGAGCACGCGCAACTCGACGCTGTTTTCGCCGGGCAGATAGAGGCATTCGTTCGGCTGCCAGATTTCTTCTCCGCGCGGCTGCACTTCGTAATAGGTGTGGCCGCGCTCGGACCACGAGCGCAGTTCCGGATGCCGTTCCCAGAAATCCGCCGGCAATTCGGCGTGCCCGGTGTAGAGCAGCGAGAAATCATCCAGCGCGCGGTCGTTTTCGTAGTCCTCGGCGTGCAGGCCGTAGATCGTGGCCTTGATGCGCAGGTTGATGTCCTTGGTGACCAGCGCCACGGCACGATCGGGATGCCGCTCGCGCAATTCCAGCACGGCCGAAAGGATCTGGTTGTCGGCCTTGCCGTTGCCGTTTGCGGTGCGGGTCTGGAAGTAAAGACGCCCATTCGCACCGCCGCTCTTCAACTTGATTCCTTCCGGAGAAGCCAGCGGCAGACCATCGGCGATGCCGTCACCGTTGCCGCGCAGGATCAATTCGTTGAGGAACCGGCTGACCTGGCGCGCGTTGCGCGAGACTTCCGAACCGCCTTTCTTCTTCTCGTCCAGTTCCTCCAGTACCGTCATCGGGACGAACACATCGTGTTCCTCGAAGCGGAACAGTGCGGTGGGATCGTGCAGCAATACGTTGGTGTCCAGCGCATAGATGCGCTTGTTCGAATCGCGAATGCTCATCCGGGAGTCTCGAAAGCGATGTCGGTCCACACACGGCGTGCGCCGTGTGCAGGTTGCAGGAAAAGGATCGAGAAAATCACTTGGCGGGAATCGCGTCCAGCACGGCTTGCGCGTGGCCCGGCACTTTCACGCCGCGCCACTCTTTCACCAGCTTGCCGTCAGGATCGATCAGGAAGGTGCTGCGCACCACGCCCATGAACTTGCGGCCGTAAAGCTTCTTCTCGTGGATCACGTCGAAAGCCTCGCACCATTTCTCGTCGGTATCGGCGACCAGCGGGAAGGGCAGCGAATATTTTTCGGCGAAGCCGGCGTGCGATTTCGCGCTGTCGCGCGACACGCCGATGATCTCCGCGCCGCGGCGCTTGAACTTCGGATGGAGATCGCGGAAATCCTGTGCCTCCCGCGTGCAGCCGGTGGTGTTGTCCTTGGGATAGAAGTACAGCACCGTCCATCTGCCCTGCAGGTCGCCGAGCTTCAGCGTGCCGCCGTTCGCAGTGGTGCCGGCGAGTTTCGGTGCCTTGCTGCCGATTTTGATCATTCAAAATGGATCCGGGCTTTCGCCGGGATGACGGTTGAAGGAAGGTTGCATTTTAAAACTTCACCGGATCCATGATCGCGTCCAGGTTCAAGCCGTCGCACAGCTCGAGGAAATCATCGCGCAAGGCGGCGATGTGGGTTTCCGCCGGAATGCCGACGGTGAGCTGTGCCTGGAACATGTCGGCGCCGGTCTGCATGGCCCGGTAACGCATCGAGGACAACTGCTCGATGCTGATGCCGCGGCGCGTGAAAAAGTCGATCAGCTCGACCAGCACGGCCGGCTTGTCGGATGCCACCACTTCGACCAGATACGGCAGCAGATGCGTCTGCGCGTCGCGCGGCTGGGTGCGGTAGTGCATCAGCCGCACTTCCTCGTCGCGGCCGATGCGAGTCAAGGCATTTTCCAGCTTGGCGATCGCGTCCCACGCGCCCTGGGCCAGCAGCACCACCGAAGTATCCGAACCCACCGTGGAAACACGCGAATCGACCAGATTGCAGCCCGCGTCCGCGATACGCTTGGCCAACGCCAGCAGCGGCGAATGCGTCGCGGGCGAGACGGTCTGGATCAACAGGTGATGGTCGGCGCCCGGACGCGGTGCGGAACGGTTCAAAGATTTAACGACCTGGCTCGTTGATGGTCGCAATCAGCATAGCCGCCGGTGGTGCGGTGCCGCAAGCGACGGAAGCGACCTGATAAGATGCCGCGTCTCCCGCTTGCAGTGCCACCATTTGGAAATCACCGGCAGCCTCTGCGCACTGGCGACGCCGTTCATGCCGGACGGCAGCCTGGATCTCGGCGCGTTCGCGGGACTCGTAGATCATCAGCTCGAAGGCGGCACGCAGGGGCTGGTGGTGGCCGGTTCCACCGGCGAAGCGCACATGCTCGACGGATACGAATACGAGCGCTTGCTGACCTTCGCGGTCGAGCGCGTCAACGGACGCGTACCGGTGATCGCGGGCACCGGCGAGGCGGCGACTTCCAAAACCATCGCGCTGACGCGCCGGGCGCGTGCGCTGGGCGCCGATGCGGCGCTGGTGGTCACGCCTTATTACGTCCGACCGACGCAACCGGGGCTCCATCGCCACTTCATGGAAGTCGCCGAACATGGCGGCTTGCCGATCCTTCTCTACAACGTGCCCTCGCGCACC
>DASXWZ010000374.1:0-3880 GCA_036503375.1 Rhodanobacteraceae bacterium
AATCGCATCTCGCGCCGGCGAGCGCCCGGACATGGAAGTCCGGGCCGGGACCACGCACCATGGATGGTTAGCATCGTCACTTCCACACAATGCCATCCGAAAGCGACGCATCCACATACCGCCGCAAAGTTCGCAGTTATGTCCTGCGCGAGGGTCGAATCACCCCCGCCCAGCAACGCGCCTTCGAACTGCATTGGCCGCGCTTCGGCATCGACTACGCAGGCGAGCTCCGTGATCTCGATGCGCTCTTCGGAAGACACGCGCCACGTGTGCTGGAGATCGGCTTCGGCAACGGCGAGGCGCTGGCGTGGGCGGCCGGGCACGATGTCGACCGCGATTATCTCGGCATCGAAGTGCACCGGCCAGGAGTGGGCCGCATGATGAACTCGCTGGCCGCGAGCTCGGCGCGCAACGTGCGCCTCTGGCATCACGATGCGGTCGAAGTGCTGGAGAACGAAATACCGCCGGACTCGCTGGATGAAGTGCGCATCTGGTTTCCCGATCCCTGGCACAAGAAGCGCCATCACAAGCGCCGGCTGATTCAGTCCGCATTCGTCCGATTGCTGGCCAGCCGTGTCAAACTCGGCGGGCTCTTGCATTTGGCGACCGACTGGGCGGAGTATGCCGCGCACATGCGGGAAGTGCTGGATGCGGATCCGGCCTGGCGCAATCGCAACAGGGGCGACGATCATGCACGACGACCGCCATGGAGGATCGAGACGCGCTTCGAGCAGCGCGGCCAACGGCTCGGACATCGGGTTTTCGATCTGCTCTACGACCGCGTGTAGGCGTGCGCGGTTGCACGCTGGACGTTTCCGTTCGCCGCGCGTTGCCAAGTTCACGCGCACTGTCACTACTTCAACTTCGATGAACTGATCGCGACGCGATGGAGCTGACCCTCACCCCCGACATGACCTTGGTGCTCGGGCTGGTCGGCTTCACCATCGTGATGCTGGTGCTGGAATGGGTGCGCGCCGACGTGCTGGCGGTGCTGATCGTGGTGGTGATCGGCATCACCGGCCTGCTGCCGCTGGACCAGTTGTTCGAGGGTTTCGCCGGCAACGCCGTGATCTCGCTGATCGCGGTGATGATCATGGGCGCCGGCCTGGATCGCACGGGCGTGTTGAACAAGGCAGCGTCCTTCATCCTGCGCGTGTCCGGGGGCGTCGAGTCGCGATTGTCGCTAGCGGTCAACGGAATGGTCGGGGGCATGTCCTCGATCATCCAGAGCCAGGCGCTTTCCGCGTTGTTCCTGCCGGTGGTCAGCCGCGTGTCGGCGCGCACCGGCGTGCCGCTGCGGCGGATGTTGCTGCCGATGGCCTTCATGATCCTGGCCGGCACCAACACCACCCTGATTTCCAATTCGCCGCTGATCCTGTTGAACGACCTGATCGCGAGTGCCGACCGCAACCTGCCGCCGGGCGCGCAGACGATCGAACCGTTCGGCTTGTTCGCGGTGACGCCGGTCGGCCTGCTGCTGCTGTTCGCGGGCCTGGGATTCTTCGCATTGTTCACGCGCAAGCTGCTGCCAGACGCCGAAGCCGAGCAACCGAAGGTCACGCCCGGCCGCACTGAGAGTTACTTCGCTCAGACGTATGGCCTGGAAGGCGAAGTGGTGGAGCTCACCGTCACCGCGGAAAGCCCGCTGGTGGGCATGAGCGTGGGCGAAGCAGAAATGCTGAGCGGTGCACCGCCGATCCTCGCGATCAAGAATGGCAACGAAGCGCGGCTGGCGCCGCCGGCGGATCAACTGATCTGGGTCGGTACGGTGCTGGGCGTGCTCGGTCCACGCACACAGGTTGCCGAATTCGCGCAGGCGCAGCATTGCCGCCTCACGGGGCGGTTGCGCGCGCTGGCGGACATGTTCAACCCCACGCGTGCGGGCATCTCCGAAGCGGTGGTACCACCGTCCTCGCGTTTCGCCAAGCAGGAAGTCGGAAGCTTGCGGCTGCGCAAGCGCTACAACATTTCCGTGCTGGCGGTGAATCGCGGCGATCAGGTCTTTCGCGGAGAGGACGTGCGCAAGACCGTGCTGCGGGCGGGCGACACGCTGGTGCTGCACAGCTTCTGGCGCGACCTCGCGCTCGCCGCGGAAGACCGCGACCTGGTACCTGTCACCGACATTCCGAGCGAGGAACAGCGACCGAGCAAGATCTGGCACGCTCTGTTCTTTTTCGCGCTGGCCATGGCGCTGGCTTTGTTCGCGGGCTTGCGCCTTTCGGTTGCCATGATGACCGGCGCGATCGGCATGCTGCTCACCGGCGTGCTGAACATGGACGAGGCCTATTCGGCGATCAACTGGCGCACGATTTTCATCACCGCCTGCCTGATTCCGTTGGGCTGGACGATGGATTCCACTGGCGCGGCGGCGTGGCTGGCGCAGGAGATCCTGCACCACTCCGGCGGACTGCCGCAGTGGGTATTGCAGGCGGGCGTCGCGATCCTGGCGCTGCTGTTCTCGCAGGTGATGTCGAACGTCGGCGCCACCGTGATGATGGTGCCGATGGCGATCAACATCGCGCTCGCCTCCGGCGGCAACCCCGCGCTGTACGCGATGCTGGTGGCGATCAGCACTTCCAACACCTTCCTGATCCCGAGCGCCAGCCCGGTGCTGCTGATCGTGGCCGGGCCCGGCGGCTACCGGCAAAAGGATTTCCTGCGCGTGGGCCTGCCGCTGACGATCGTACTGCTGGTGCTGGCGCTGATCGGGGTGAACCTGCTGTTCAAGTTCCACGCCTGAGCGAGCGCGATCGATCCACTTTCGTTTCCATCGCCTCCGCACCCAGCGATGGGAAATCCGGCACTGACTAAACCTGCTCGTTCTGCCATCATCCGCGACTTTCGCGCCACGGATGGTTGCACGAGGGATATCCGTTCATGTCAAACGAATTCGCCATCCGCCGCCACGTGGGCGCGTGGGCGCTGATGTTCACGGGTCTGGGCTCGATCATCGGATCGGGCTGGCTGTTCGGCGCCTGGCGCGCGGCGCAACTGGCCGGGCCCGGCGCGATCTGGGCCTGGGTGATCGGCGCGGTGGTGATCCTGTTCATCGCGATCACCTACGCGGAACTGGGCGCGATGTTTCCTGAGTCAGGCGGCATGGTTCGCTATGGCCACTATTCGCACGGCTCGCTGGTCGGATTCATCGCGGCCTGGGCCAACTGGATCGCGATCGCTTCGGTGATTCCGGTGGAAGCCGAAGCCTCGGTGCAATACATGGCATCGTGGAAATGGCAATGGGCGCAGGATCTCTATCACCACGCGACCGGACCGGGCGCCGCCGGTGAACTCAGTCATACGGGATTGATGATCGCGGCGGCGCTGGTGATCGTGTATTTCCTGCTGAATTTCTGGAGCGTCAAGCTGTTCGCCAAGACCAATTCGGCCATCACGCTGTACAAGTTGATCGTACCGGCGCTGACCGCGATCGTGTTGATGGCGACGGCCTTCCATCCGGAGAATTTCCACGTCGGCGCGCAAGGCGGCACGCACGCAGTCAACCTGTCGGCGGTGCTGACGGCGGTGGCGATCAGCGGCATCGTCTTCAGCTTCAACGGATTCCAGAGCCCGGTGAACCTCGCCGGTGAAGCGCGCGATCCGGGCCGCAGCGTGCCGTTCGCCGTGATCGGTTCGATCCTGCTGGCCGCGATCGTGTACCTGCTGCTGCAGGTCGCGTTCCTCGGTGCGCTGGATCCGGTGCAACTGGCGAACGGCGGCTGGGCCGCGCTCAACTACAGCTCACCCTTCGCCCAGCTCGCGCTGGCGTTGAACCTCAACTGGCTGGCGCTGCTGTTGTACTCGGATGCCTTCATCAGCCCGAGCGGCACCGGTGCGACGTACACCGCGACCACCGCGCGGGTGATCTACGGCATGGAGCGCA
>DASXWZ010000375.1:0-5926 GCA_036503375.1 Rhodanobacteraceae bacterium
GTCGATGATCACCAGCCAGATGCTGGGCACCTTCCGCGACGACGCGCGGACACGTGCGGAGTTCCTGCGGTTCATCGATATCGACGGCGGCCGCTAGTGAGCGGTTTCAAAGCTACTGCGCTCGGCAGCTCGCGCGCCGGCAGTGCTCGGAATCCTCATGTACTGACGTGTACACTCCGGTTCCTGCGCTCCGGCGTCGCGCAACCTGCCTTCGCTCGCTACGCTTTGAAATCCGCTCACCAATCGCATTTTGCTTGCATCCAATGAGCGGCCCCGGACTCCTGGAGCACCCGCGCCGCAATGCCGCGGTGATGTTCGTGTTCGTCACCGTGCTGGTGGACATGCTCAGTTTCGGGATCATCATCCCGGTGCTGCCGCATCTGATCGTGCAACTGATCGGCGGCAGCATCGCCAGGGCGGCGGTGTGGCAGAGCGCGTTCGGCACCTTGTTCATGCTGATGCAGTTCGTCTGCTCGCCGATCCAGGGCGCGCTTTCGGATCGCTTCGGCCGGCGCACCGTCATATTGATTTCATGTTTCGGTCTCGGCGTGGATTTCATCGTGATGGCGCTGACGCCGGTGCTGTGGCTGCTGTTCCTCGGCCGGGGCATTTCGGGCATGTGCGCGGCCAGCAATTCCACCGCGAGCGCATACATTGCCGACATCACGCCGCGCGAGAAGCGCGCCGCGGCGTTCGGCCTGATCGGCGCCGCGTTCGGGATCGGATTCGTGGTCGGACCCGCGGTGGGCAGCGCGCTGGCGCATTTCGGCCTGCGCGCGCCGTTCTGGGGCGCGGCATTCCTGTCGCTGGTCAACTTCTGCTTCGGACTGTTCGTGCTGCCGGAATCGCTGCCGAAGGAACGCCGTAGCGCGCGCGTGGACTGGCGGCACGCCAATCCGCTCGGTTCGCTGCTGTTGCTGCGCCGCTATCCGCAGGTTTTCGGCCTGGCCGCTGTCTTCTTCCTGATCGCACTCGCGCAGTATTCGCTCAATTCCACCTACGTGCTCTACACCGATTACCGCTACGGCTGGGGCCCGGTGACGGTCGGCAACACCTTGAGCCTCGTGGGCTTGTGCACGGCTCTGGTACAGGCCGTGCTGGTGCGCAAATTGATGCCGATCATGAGCGAACGGAAGATGATCCTGATCGGGCTTTCGTTCTGCACGCTCGGATACCTGTGTTTCGGGCTGGCGCCGGATGCGTGGATTTTCCTCTCCGGCATCCCGCTGCTCTGCCTGGGCGGACTGTCCGGACCGCCCGCGCAATCGCTGGTCACGCGCCAGGTGGATCCCACCGAACAGGGCCGCCTGCAAGGCGCGCTTACCAGCCTGCAAAGCCTGGCCGGGATCTTCGGTCCGGCGCTGTTCGCCAACCTCTTCGCACTTTTCATCAGCGATCATGCGCCTGTGAAACACCTGCCGGGCGTGGCGTACCTGCTGGCGGCCGGCTTGATCCTCGCAGCGCTCTTGTTGAGCGCACGGATCACCCGCGGTGGCTCGCCTGTAGCATTGAGCGAATCGACTTGAATGTTCCCCAGGAGTATGACCGTGACGATTTCCATGTACACCGCTTCCGTTCCCGTGTTCGTGCGCGCGCTGGACAACCTCGCGCACGTGCTGAAAAAAGGCGAGGCGCATGCCAAGGCGAAGAACGCCGATCCCGACCTGCTGCTGCAACAGCGGCTGATCTTCGACATGCTGCCGCTGGTGAAGCAGGTGCAGATCGCCTGCGACATGGGCGCGCGCGGCGCGGCGCGGCTGGCCGGCGTGGAACCGCGAAGCTTCGAGGACAACGAGAAGACCTTCGCGGAGGTTCATTCGCGCATCGAACACGCGCGCGCCTACATCGAATCCTTCAAGCGCGAGCAGATCGAGGGCAGCGAAAGCCGTCACATCAGTTTCAAGACGCGCAATGGCGAGCAGAGCTTCACCGGCATCGAATACCTGCAGCAGTTCACGCTGCCGAACCTGTTCTTCCACTGCACCACCGCCTACGACATCCTCCGTGTGGCCGGAACGGATCTCGGTAAGACGGATTTCATCGGAAGCAGATAACGGGAACTTTGAGAGGTCGGAGTCTCGCGGCACATTGGATGTGCCGCACGCAATCAAGCACGCCCCTGTTTCATGTGCTTGATTGGCGAAGCCAAGTCCGGGCATGTACCGGACTTGGCGTGCTCTGACAAATCCTGGATGGATTTGTTCAGAGCTTCATCAATGCATCGCGGTGCTTTCGCATTGCCTGCACGCGCGGCTTGCCAAGGTGAACGGCGGACAGGGAAAGCTGACAAGGAATCGTCATGCCGTACACTCCTCCGCCGCGCCGCCCAAAGCCGCTGATCTTCTGGATCATCGCGGCGATCGTCATCGCCGCCCTGATCGTCGCGTGGATTTTCTGGGCCAACAATCTCGGCAGAGGCGCGAACCCCAGGACCGACGTGCCGATGACGCCGGGCTACGCGCCCGCCACCAGCACGGCCGCGCATCCCGCGGTGCCGGCGGATCAGGCGTTGCGCCCTGTTCCCGCCAGTTCGCCCGGTGCTGCGCGCGAATCCACCACGTTGCCCGCGCCGCCTGCCTCCGGTGCCGCCCCGGCCAGCGGCGGTACGCATTGATCTTGCACGGAACGATCGCGCCGCACGCGCGTCAAAGCATTGTTGACGTACGCGCAAGGAGAAACCGATGAGGCGAGGTTCGGCGGCGCAATGGATCGCGATCATCGTGCTGGCGGTGATCATCGCGGTGGCAGTGTGGTTTTTCGTGTTCCAGCGGCCCGGTCCGCGCGGACCGACGCCCGCTGCGATAAATCCCCAACCCGCTGCCGTCAGCAGCGCGCCGCAACATCCGATCAGCGAAGCGAAGATCCCGGCGTCCGCTTCGACCGCGCCGCTGCCGACGCTGCAGGACAGCGATGTCAGCGCGCTGCAAGCCCTGCTGGCGCTGCCGGGCGCGCAAGGTCTGGGCGACCTGCTGGTGAAGCAGGCGATCATCCCCAATATCGTGGCCACCGTGGATGCGCTGCCGCGGCAATCGTTCGGCAGCACGCGCATCATGCCGCTGCGCACGCCGGCCGGCGCGTTCGCGGTCCAGCAAAATGGCACCCAGCAGGCGATCAGCCCGCAAAACTACCAGCGCTACGACGCCTACATGCGCGTGCTGGAATCGATGGACAGCAAGGCGCTGGTCGCGTGGTACGTGCACGACTATCCGCTGTTCCAGCAAGCGTATCGCGAGCTCGGATACCCGAAGGCCTATTTCAACGACCGCCTGATCGCCACGATCGACAATCTGCTGGCTGCGCCGGAACCCGCGCAGCCGCCGGCGATGCAGCGCCAAGGCGCGTTCTACGTATACACCGATCCCGCGCTGGAATCGCTGAGTGCTGGACAGAAGATGCTGATCCATGCCGGTCCCCAAAACGAGGCCAGGATCAAAACGAAACTGCGCGAGATCCGCGCGATGCTGCTGGGCCAGGACTTGCCATCCGGGCGATCGTGATCGAAGCGTCGCTCAGCTCCACTCCGGAATGCCCGACACACGCAGGTGTTCGACTTCCGGCAGGTCGAAACCGAAATGTTCGGCCAGCAGCGTTCTCAGCTCACGCCGATCGGCGAGTTGCACCTTCCGGGTTTCGCCGCCACCGCGGAAAGTGACATCGCGGTTCATCACGCTGACGCTGCCATCGGCGCCGCGCGCGTGCAGCAGCATGCGATTGACGAAGGCCGAATCCGGATACGTCGACGTGTAGTGGTTGCCGAGCACGAAATCGGTTTCGTTGTCGGCGTCCAGCGTGGAAGCCCATGCCTCGATCGGCTTGTCCGGCGTACGCACGCGCAACACCCACCAGCGGCCATCGCGCTGAAGCCAGTGCGTTGCGCCGGCCGTTTCCGCCGCTTCGACCAGCGGTACCGGAAACGGGGCGGACTGGCCCCCGAAGCCGGGATCGAGCACGAAGCGGCCTTCGGGCAAGGTCGCGATCAGGAACATGTGCGTGCGCGGCGCTTGTTCGCGCGGCGTCACCAGCACCACGCGCGCGGTGTGACGCGCGATCTCGAAACCGAGTCTCTCCAGCACCGCCGCGAACAACGTGCCGTGTTCGAAACAGTAGCCGCCGCGGCGCGCGCGCACCAGCTTATCCTGCACACCTTGCAGATCGAGCCGGATCGGGCGCTGCAGCAGCACGTCCAGGTTCTCGAACGGAATGCTGCGCATGTGCGCCGCCAGCAGCCCCGACATCGTGCCGAAGTCGACTCGGCTGCCGCCTTGCCAGCCGATGCGTTGGAAATAGGCGTCGAGATCGACGCCCGAGGTCTCGGGATTCGTCATGACGTCTCCGCAAAAGCGGGAACTATAGGCTCGCGGCGGGCGCGCAACAATCGCGATCTTGCCACCGCGCGAGGCTGAAGTAATCTGCGCGGATGCGTTTACCGGTCCCGGGAATCCTCGTCGCGTTCTGCGTGGCCGCCGCGTTCGCCATGCCGGTCCCTGCGCAAGGCGACGACGCACAGCGCCAGGCGCAACGAATCGAAACGCAGAAAAAACTGGACGCGGTACGCGCGCAGATCGCGCAGATCGCGCAAGCGCAACATGACACCGCTGCGCAGCGCGACCAGATGGACGCCGCGCTCGCCGCTCAGGCGAAGCAATTGAACGATGCGTCGAAAGCCTTGGACGAAACCGACGCCGCAATCGCACAGAAATCTTCCGAATTGTCGCAACTGCAGGATCGGCACACGCAATTGCAGGGGAAACTCGCAGGCCAGCGCAAGGCGCTGGCGGATCTGCTGCGGGCGGCGTACGCACTGAACCGCGGCAGCGATCTTTCGCTGCTGCTGGGCGATGAAGACGTTTCGCGCATCTCCCGCGCGCTGGCCTATTCGCGCTATTTCCAGCGCGACCGCGTTCTGCGCATCCGCGAACTGCTTGGCGATCTGGCGAAACTGGATCAACTCCAGCGCGGCATCGAAGCCGATCAAGTCGCCTTGCAACAACAACGGAGCGAGCGCGCCGCGCGGGCGCAAGCGTTGCAGAATGCGCGCGACGAACAACAGAAACTGCTCGCCGCGGCCAACGCGCAACTCGCGCAGCAGAAGGACCAGCTCGCGGCGCTACAACGGCAACAGCAGGATCTGGATCGATTGCTGGAGGAATTGAAGGATCTCTTCGCCGACATCCCGAGGCAGCTCGGCGGCGAACGTCCGTTTGCGCAACTGCGCGGGGAATTGCCGTGGCCGTTGTCGGGCAATGCGCACGCCGGCGAAGGACTGCTGGCACACGGGCTGCTGATCGCCGCCACGCCCGGCGCCAGCGTTCATGCGGTGGCGTACGGCCGGGTGGCGTGGGCGGATTTCATGCGCGGCTACGGCATGCTGGTGATCATCGATCACGGCAACGGCTGGATGAGCCTGTACGGCAACAACGAAGCCGCGCAGGTGGAAGTCGGCGACTGGGTGAAGCCGGGGCAGGCGATCGCCAAGGTCGGTCGCGGCGAAGGGCAGGCCGGCGCGTATTTCGAGCTGCGCAAGAACGGCAAGCCGGTGGACGCGAGGGCCTGGTTGAAGGCGCGCTGAGTGCCGCGCGCCCGATCCTCCCCCGGATGGAGAAGGGAGAACTGCTCAACACCTTTCTCACGCGTCTGGCGCATAATCCGCACAACGTTCCGCGGTTTTTCTCCATGCCTCTCCCCCGCCTGATGCCCGCGCTGCTGCTGCTGTGCAGCGGTCTTGCGCTTGCCGCGCCGCCTTCAGAGGCGCCGCGTGCGGCCACACCGGCTGCGCAACAAAAAGCGCAGCCGCAGGAATCTCCTGCCGATGTCACGCCGGAGAACGCGCCCGCTTCTGCATCCAGCATTCCGGCTCCCGACAGCGACGTCCCGGATCTCGCCGACATTCGCGCCTTCACCCGCGTGTATTCGATGGTGAAGCAGG
>DASXWZ010000376.1:0-1698 GCA_036503375.1 Rhodanobacteraceae bacterium
CCAGCCCGCGCGCGCGTCGCCCGGCATGGTCGCGCCGGCGCTGCACGCCTGCACGGTGCCATCGATGTTCACCAGCGTGGCGTCGATCTCCGGCAGCAGACCGATCGGCAGGATCACGTCGGCGACTTCACGCAACGCCTCGGACGCGAATGCACTGAATGCGATCACGCATTCGGCCTCGCGCAACGCGCGCATCGCTTGCGCGCCGTCGGCGAAGTCATGCGGTGGCTCGGCGCCATAAAGAATGTATGCCCGCCGCGGTTGTTGCAGCACCACGCGGGCATCCAGCGCGCCGTCATCCGGCAGCACATTCATCTGTGCCAGTCCGATCGCATTGGCACCATCGGGCAGTTCGTTGAAGGCTGCGCCGGTCGCACTCGCGATGCCGCGCGCCAGCGCGCGCAAGGTCGCGGCCTGCGGATGCTGCGCGGCGGCGTGGCCGAAAATCACCACGGCATCGCCTTCGCGCAGGGCAGATGCCCAGACCCGCGCCTCTTCGTGATCGGTTTCCGCGGCAATGGCATTGGCCAGCGCGCGATTGTCGCTTTCCACGTTGGCGCCTTTGGCCGTGCACAACATCGCGTCGACCAGATGCTGCGGCGCGAAGATCTTTTCGCCCGCCAGCGGATAATTGAAATCGAAGTGCGCCGGATTGATCGCGAAAATCTTCGCTCCACGCTTGGTCGCGGTGCGCAGGCGATGATTCAGCAGCGGCGCCTCGCGACGCGGGTCGCAGCCGACCAGCAATACCGTCTTCGCATGTTCCAGTTCCGCCAGCGACATTTCGAACGGCGCGGCGGTGGCGCGATCCGACAGGTCCAGTGCGCGCAGGCGATGATCGATGTTGCCGCTGCTCAAGCGTTGCATGATCCGCTTCAGCAGCGCGCCTTCTTCGCAGGACGTCGCCGGATGCACCAGCGCACCGATCTCTTCGCCCTTGCAGTCTTTCAATTTCGATGCAACAAACTCCAGCGCGTCGCTCCACTCGACATCGGCCCACTCGCCGTCGCGCCGGATCGCCGGTTTCAGCGCACGGTCGGTCGCGTACAGGCCTTCGCAACTGTAGCGGTCGCGATCGGCCAGCCAGCACTCGTTGATAGATTCGTTGTCGCGAGGCACGGTACGCAGCACCCTGCCCACGCGAGTGTGCAGCCAGAGATTGGAACCGAGCGCGTCGTGGTAGCCGATCGAAGGCCGCGCGATCAGTTCCCACGCGCGCGCGCGGAACATGAATGGCTTGTTGGTGAGCGCACCGACCGGGCAGACGTCGATCACGTTGCCGGACAGTTCCGATTCGATGGTCTTGCCTATGTAGGTGCCGATCTCCAGCATCTCGCCGCGGCCCATGCCGCCGAGTTCGTAGGTACCGGCGATCTCCGCGGTGAAACGCACGCAGCGCGTGCACTGGATGCAGCGCGTCATCTCGGTTGCCACCAGCGGACCGAGATTTTCATCGGCGATGGTGCGTTTGCGTTCGGTGAAACGCGACACGCTGCGACCGTAGCCCAGCGAGACGTCCTGCAATTCGCACTCGCCACCCTGATCGCAGATCGGACAATCGAGCGGGTGATTGATCAGCAGGAATTCCATCACGCCTTCGCGCGCCTTTTTCACCATCGGCGTTTTGGTATTGAGGATCTTGGGGGAACCGTCCTTGTTCGGCGGCAAATCCTTGACGCCCATGGCGCATGAAGCTTG
>DASXWZ010000377.1:0-6437 GCA_036503375.1 Rhodanobacteraceae bacterium
GTGTACCACTACGTGCACATCGGCAATGCGCGCCCGTACGTGGTGTTCGGCCTGCTGGCGCGGATGTTGCGCCGGATCTACGGCGCTGAACACGTCGTGTATGCGCGCAACATCACCGACGTGGACGACAAGATCAACGCGGCAGCGCTGGCCGCGGGCACTCCGATCGGCTCGATCACCGGCCGTTACGCGGAGGCATTCCGCGAAGACATGGGAAAACTCGGCGCCGACGTGCCGGACGTGGAACCGCGCGCGACCGCGCACATCGCCGAAATCATCGCGATGTGCGAGAAACTGATCGCGGACGGACATGCCTATGCAGCCGAAAGTCACGTGTTGTTCGACGTGTCTTCCTATTCGCAATACGGGCAACTATCGCGACGCTCGGTCGACGACATGATCGCCGGCGCTCGCGTGGAAGTCGCGCCATACAAGAAGAACCCGGCCGATTTCGTGTTGTGGAAACCCTCACCGCCGGAACTGCCCGGCTGGGACAGCCCCTGGGGCCGCGGCCGGCCGGGCTGGCACATCGAATGTTCGGCCATGGCGGCCGCGCACCTCGGGGAAACCATCGACATCCACGCCGGCGGCAACGACCTGATGTTTCCGCACCACGAGAACGAGATCGCGCAAAGCACCTGCGCGAATCACCGCCAGTTCGCGCGTTACTGGCTGCACAACGGCATGCTCACCTTCGACGGCAGGAAGATGTCGAAATCGCTGGGCAATGTCGTGCAGTTGCATGAACTCCTGAAGTTGCATCCGCCGGAAGTGCTCCGCTATCTGCTGCTGCGTGCGCACTACCGCCAGCCGCTGGACTGGTCGGATGAAGCCTTGAGGCAAGCCAAGGCGACGCTGGACGGCTGGTATGGTGTGTTGCGTGATCTCGCCGATGTCGAAATCGCGAATGAGGGACGCGTGCCGGAGAACATCGAAGCGGCGCTATGCGATGACCTGAACACACCCCAGGCTTTTGCCGAGCTGGCAAAGCTTGCGGATGCTGCGCGGCGCGCGGTTTCGATTGAAGGCAAGCGCCTCGCGAAGGCGGCGGTGCTGGCTGGCGGTGGATTTCTGGGCTTGTTGCAGCAGGACCCGGAACGCTGGTTCCAAGGTCAATCCTTCTTCACTGCTGATATTGCTCTTGAAGGCGTTAGTCTTAGCAGCGCGCTAGCTTCGCGAACTCCGCAGGAGATCGAAAGCCTGATTGCAGAACGTGCCACCGCCCGCGCCGCGCGCGACTTCAAGCGCGCCGACGAAATCCGCGACCAGCTCGCCGCGATGGGCATCGTCATCGAGGACGGACCGCAGGGCACGCGCTGGAAAGTGGCGCAATCCTGACCGTAGGGGGGGAGCAGCCGCGCAGCGGCGCATCCCGCCGTAGGACTGTGTGGTCGGCGGGATTGTTCGCATCATCCCTGATGCTCACCCCTCTCTTACGCTCGGGGCCCGCCTCCGGCGGTCCAAATTCGTTCCAGACGAATTTGTCGCTGGGGCTACTCCCGCCATACTTTCTGTTCCCGACCTGATCGTTCCGCGCGCATTCCTTCGCGCCGAGCGATAATCCACCCATGAACGATCTTGCCGTCAACACCGCCATCGAGGCGCAGCGCGAAATCGTCGACGAATTCGCGCTGTTCGGCGACTGGACAGAGCGCTACCAGTACCTGATCGACCTGGGCCGCAAATTGCCCGCCTTTCCATCAGAGCTGATGACGGATGCGAACAAGGTGCACGGCTGCCAGTCGCAGGTATGGATGGCGGTCGAGGGGGATGCGAACAAGTTGCGCATCCGCGCGACCAGCGATTCGGCCATCGTGTCCGGGTTGATCGCGCTGCTGCTGCGCGTGTATTCGGATCGCTCCGCGCGGGAAATCCTCGATACGGAACCTGACTTCATCGGTGCACTCGGACTGGCGCGGCATCTTTCGCCGACCCGTTCGAACGGATTGGCCGCGATGCTCTCGACGATCAAGGCGCACGCGCAGCGCGCCGTGGAGATATCGGGCAAGGCAGCCTGACGCTGTCGCGTCAGGCTGCGGTCAATCTCCCATCTGCTTCTGCAGATGCTCGCGGCGTTCCTGCGCATCCAGCGACAAGGTCGCGATCGGTCGCGCCTCCAGCCGCTCCAGCCCGATCTCCTCGTCGGTTTCCTCGCAATAGCCGTAGCGGCCTTCCTCGATCCGGCGCAGCGCCTTGTCGATCTTGGAGATCAGCTTGCGGTAGCGGTCGCGCGTGCGCAGTTCCAGCGAGTTCTCGGTCTCGCGCGTGGCGCGTTCGGCGTCGTCGCCCACGTCGCGCACTTCCTCGCGCAGGTTCTCCATCGTCTGGCGCGATTCCTCCACCAGTTGCTCGCGCCAGTCTCGCAGCTTGTTGCGGAAGTACGCGAGATGCTTCGGCCCCATGTACTCCTCTTTCGGAGAGGGACGATAGCCTTTGGGCAGGTCGATGTTGACCGTCGCCGGCAGCGCGTAACGGCCGTCTTCCTTCGTGATGGTCGGTTCCCCGCCGGAGTTCGCCACGGCGACGGCGCGCGCGCTCTTGCCGTGATCGCGCACCGGTTTGGGCGCAGCGGCGCTGGGGACCGGATGCACGACATGATGCGGTTCGGGCCGCGCGGGCGGCGCCTTTCTGCTGACGCTCGGCTTCGGCAATGCCTTCTTGGCGGCCGCCGGTTTGACCGATTTCACGGCCGGCTTGGCGGGCTTGCGCACGACGGCATGCTTGCCGGATGACGCTTTCGTCTTTGCCGCGGATTTTCCGGCCGGCTTGGCGGCGGCTTTCTTCGCCGGCTTCTTCGACTGCTTGATGGGAGTAGCCCTCTTTACGTGTTTCGGTTTCGATTTGGCCGCCTTGGCCACGGTCTTTTTCGCCCCCCGCGTCGCAGCGGATTTCGATTTGGGCTTAGCCTTCGTCTTCGCCATGTCCGTAGCATCCACTGGGTGATGTAGGCGGTCGTGTGTTATAGCCTAGACCCGACCACCCGGCAACCGACCGCGTAGTCTAGCGCGACTCACTCGTCGAAAACATCGTCTTGACACCCCTGCTCCTGTTCCTGATCGCCGCGTACAAGCGGCTGCTCAGCCCGCTGCTGGGCAGCCGCTGTCGTTTTCATCCGACCTGCTCGTCTTATGCGCGCGTCGCCATTGCGCGTTTCGGTCCGCTGCGCGGCACCTTTCTCGCGGTTTGGCGTATCCTCCGCTGCCAGCCCCTCTGCGCCGGCGGTCTGGATGCGGTGCCGGACAAATTCGAGCTGCGCGGTTGCCGTTCGCCACATCCGACTGGAAAGAATCACGAATGACGACCGACGCGTGGCTGATCAAGAACGCGGATCTGATCAACGAGGGCCGGCGGCTTCGCACGGACGTGCGCGTGCGCAACATGCGCATCGACGAGATCGGCACCGGCTTGCGGCCGTTCACCGGCGAGCAGGTGCTGGATGCATCCGGTTTGTGGCTGCTGCCGGGCATGATCGACGATCACGTGCATTTCCGCGAGCCTGGCTATACGGCCAAGGCGGACATCGCCCACGAGTCGCGCGCGGCGGTGGTGGGCGGCGTGACCAGTTTCATCGACATGCCCAATACCGATCCGCCGACGCTGACGCACGAGTTGCTGGACGCCAAGTACGCGCTGGCCGCGCGCGATGCGGTCGCCAACCATGCCTTCTATTTCGGCGCCAGCAACGACAACCTGGAGGCGATCCGCGCGCTCGATCCGCGCACGGTGCCAGGCGTAAAAGTTTTCCTGTGCGAGTCCACCGGCAATCTGTGCGTCAGCGATCCGCACACCCTCGAAGGCGTGTTCCGCGACTCGCCCGTCAACGTCGTCGTGCATTGCGAGGACGATGCGATCATCCACTCCAATCTCGATCGCGCGAAAGCGCAGTACGGCGCCGACATTCCGATGCGCATGCATCCGGAAATCCGCTCGCGCGAAGCCTGTTTCGAGTCCACCAGGTGGGCGGTCGAAACCGCGCGCCGCCACGGCACCCGCCTGCACGTGCTGCACGTGTCCACCGCCGATGAACTGTCGTTGTTCGAGCCGGGCCCGATCGCGGGGAAAAAAATCACCGCGGAAACCTGCGTACATTTTTTGCGCTTCAGCGATGAGGACTACGCCGAGTACGGCGGCCGCATCAAGTGCAATCCCGCGATCAAGGCATCCTTCGATCGCGACGAACTGCTGCTCGCCTTGGCCGACGGCCGCATCGACGTGCTGGCCACCGACCATGCACCGCACCTGCTCGAGGAAAAACAGCGTCCCTACGCGCAATGTCCTTCCGGCATTCCGTTGATCCAGTACGCGCTCCAGAGCGCGCTGGAGCACGTGTTCGACGGCACGCTGAAACTGGAACGCGTGGTGGAAGCGATGTCGCATGCGCCCGCGACCCTGTTCGACATCAATGAACGCGGCTTCGTGCGCGAGGGTTACTACGCCGACCTGGTGCTGGTCGATCCCGACACCTCGTTCACGGTGCATCGCGACGATATCGAGTCCAAGTGCGGCTGGTCGCCGTTCGAAGGCCACACCTTCCGCTCCAGCATCACCGCCACTTTCGTCAACGGCCACCTCGCCGCGCGACGCGGAAGGATCCTGGACCCGAAGCCAGGCATGCGGCTGGATTTCGATCGTTAGTTCGAAAAATTCCTGCTGATCGTAGCGACCGCATCGTGCGGATGCAGGCTTTCATGATGTGACGCGACGACGCGATAGCCGCCGATGCGGGGGTCGGCCTCCAGCGCGGCGCGGATGCGGCGCGCGGCGTCCTCGCAAAACATCGGGTTCTCGGCGTTCAACTTCGCGAAGGCCTGCTCGTCCTCGCGCTTCACCGCGGTCTGCACCGGCGTGGCCAGTGCCCGCTCGATCGAATCGATCAGTTCCGATACCGGCAGCTCGAAACCCGCGGCGAGTTTCACGCGTACCTTCGCCGTGCTGCGCTGCGCGTGCGGCACGGCAGCCATGCCGTGTTCCGATCCGAGCCATTCGTGCACGGCGTGATGGGTCGGTGTGGCACGCGCGAAGTCTTCTTCGAAACGCTGCTGGTTGGCCTGTCGCGACAGGGCCAGCGAAGCCGGACAGGTCGAGGAATACTGCACTTCACAGCCGAGCTGCAGGGCGAAATGTCCGTCGATCAATGATGCTTCCACCCTGACCGGATACGACTTCCAGCCGGCATTGGCGCTGAGCAGCGCCGGCCGCTTCAGCAGGTGCGCGTATTCGATCCGCAAGCGGGTGCGGGTGGACAGATCCTTGTGCGAATCCAGCATTGCGTGCAGCAGGCTGCACAGCAGCGAAGGCGTCAGGGTTTGCGTCGCCAGCGTGTTTTCGAGCAACAGGTACAGGCGCGACATGTGGATGCCCCGCGCCTGATCGTCGGCGAGATCGACCTGCACGGACACGCGCGCCGGCGCAGCCAGCGCATTGCCCTGCACATCCGCGTAACGGATCGGCAGATCGATGCCGTCCATGCCCACCCAATCCAGCGCGCCGGCATGATCCGGATGCGCAATGGCGGCGACGTCGGGCAGATCGCGTTGGAAGCTGTCGCGGGAGGACATCGTTTTCCTGCCGAAGTGCTTGTGAACCCCGATATCAGGGCCGCTGCGCGGAATGCCAAGCTCTGGCCGCGCGCCAGGCATCGAACAGCGTGCCGAATCCAACGGTGAGTCGCTGCATTTCACCAAAAGGTTCATCGGCGCGCAGGGCGCGCCGCAATGCCCGCCGATCCAGTCGCGCCTGCAACGCGCGGAACGGGCCCAGCGGACCGGGCAGTTTAGCGGTCTCGTCCAGCACGCGCAGCAGGTCGCCGGCCTGGTCGCGCAGGGCGGCGCGGCGTGCGGGGCCGTCATCGATCAGTGCGCTCTGGGAAAGACCATGTCGCGCCAGCAGCGACATCGGCAATGGCGTGCGTCCGTAGTCCACTTCCATCGGCAAGTTGCGCAGCGCGGCGATCGCGCGTTGCACGGCAGCCAGTTTCTCCGCACGTTTCACGTATGCACCGGCGCCGAACCAGAGGACGGTTTCGATCTGGGCGATGGCTCCATGAAACGGCGCGGCTTGCTCCAGTTGGGCGGGCAAATCCGGGGGCGGCGGCGTTTCGAGTTGCGACAGCGCCGCGGCCAGCACTCCGTGCCAGTCCGCCAGCGGAATCGCCTTCGCACGCGCATCCGCGAACACCGCCTGCACCAGAGGATGCCGCGGCTCGCCCGAATGCGCACGCTGCAACTCCTCGGCCCACCATTGCAGCTTGGTCGACGCCACGTTCGGCGCGCGGATGGCGTACACCGCGTCCAGCCATTCCTGCTTCAGCGCTTCGAACGCGCCGTACGCCTCGCAGCGCGGATCGCCGCGCAGGAAAATCCAGGCCGGCTCGAATTGTGGATGCGCGCTGCGGAAGTCGCGCAGCCACGTTTCCAGCGCAGCATTTGCCATTGGTT
>DASXWZ010000378.1:0-6487 GCA_036503375.1 Rhodanobacteraceae bacterium
CATGTCGGTCGCGTTCGCTTCGGTCCTGCCGTTCGCGTCCGCGCGCGCGCAGAATGCGCCGCCCTCCGGCGATCGCAAGCTTTCCTACGCGCTCGGTTACGAGGCTGGCCGCGATCTCGGCCAGCACGGGTTGCAGATCGACATTTCCGCCGTGCTGCGGGGCGTGCAGGACGGCTACGGTCAGAAGAAACCGGCATACCCGCCGCAGGAAATGCAGCAGGTCATCACCACGATGCAGCAGCGGATGGTGGCGGAAGCGCGTGCGGCGTTCGCCAAACTCGCTGCGGCGAACCTGGCGCGCGCGCAGAAGTTCTTTGCACAGAACAAGCAGCAAAAGGGCGTGTCGACATTGCCGTCGGGTGTGCAATACAAGGTACTGGAAGATGGCGGCGGAAATCGCAGCCCCACGCTCGACAGTGAAGTCACATTGCAGTTCCGCGGCGAATTTCTCGACGGCACCGTGTTCGACAACACCGAGGATCGCGGCAAGCCGGTGACGTTTCCCGTCGACCAGATGATCCCCGGTTGGCGGCAGGTGGTCACGCGCATGCACGTGGGCGATCACTGGCAGGTGTTCATTCCTCCACAGATGGCCTACGGCGAACGCGGTCAGCCTCCACGGATCGGGCCCAACGAAGGGCTGGTGTTCGACATCCGCTTGCTCGATACCAAACCTTGAGGGATGGATCGCGAAGCGTTCGTTGCGTGTGCAAAGCCTCCGTCGAGGTTTCGCTGCTAATCTGGCGGCCGTGGATGCACCCGCGAATCGCACATTGCCACTGACGCCCTGCATCGGCATCTGCCGGCTGGACGAGCACGGCTATTGCGTGGGTTGCCGCCGCAACCTCGACGAGATCGCGCGCTGGGGCACCATGAGCGACACCGAGCGGCTGCGCTGCATGCGGGAAGTGCTGCCGAGACGGGATTCGCCTCATCATCAGTGATGAGAGAAGCAGATCAAAAAGCGGACATCCAGGTCCGCATCCAGTTGCCCCATCGTCCATGATGAGAAGAGCAGATCAAAAAGTGCCCGTCCATGGCTGCACTTCTCAAGAACGGCACGCTTCGATTGCTGCCGTCGTGGAGGCGTTGCATCCGTTGCGGCAGCCGCCGGCGGCGCCCGGCTGGAACCGCGAGGAATTGCTCGATTTGCTGGGCGAGGCACCCCGCGCGGGGGCAGCGGTGCTGCTCGCCTTGCGCGACGTGCCGCAGCCGACCGTGGTGTTCACGCTGCGCCACAGCGGCCTGCGCACGCACGCAGGCCAGGTGAGTTTTCCGGGCGGACGTGTCGACGCCGATGATCCGGATGTCATCGCCGCGGCGTTGCGCGAAGCGCGCGAGGAAGTCGGCCTCGACCCCGGCGAAGCGCGGCCGCTCGGATACCTGGATTGCCTGGATACCGTCAGCGGTTACTGCGTCACGCCCGTGGTGGCGCAACTGCGCGCGGATGCGAAATTGTCGCCGCAATCGGATGAGGTGGAATCGGTATTCGAGATGCCGCTGTCGTTCCTGCTCGATCCGGCCAACCTGCGCCAGCGCCAATTGATCACTCATGGCAAACGTCGCGATGTGTACGAATACGCCGGCACGCAACCGCCGATCTGGGGCGCAACGGCTTCGATACTCGTGAACCTGATGCATCGCATGCGGCTGATGCCATGAACGACGTGCTGATCGATCCGCATGCGCTGGCGGCACTTCCGGCATCCGAAGTATTGATCGTGGATTGCCGCTTCGAGCTTTCCGATCCCGGAAAGGGCGAGCGCGAATTCTTCGAGGCGCACGTCCCCGGCGCCGTGTACGCGAGCCTGGATCGGGACCTCTCCGACCTGTTGAAGAAAAACCTCGGCCGCCATCCGCTGCCCGACGAACAGGCGTTTTCGGGGGCGCTATCGCATTGGGGCTGGACGCCGCGACAGCGCATCGTCGCGTACGACGATGCCGGTGGAGCGATGGCGGCCGCGCGATTGTGGTGGCTGTTGCGCATCTGCGGCATCCATGCGAGCGTGCTGGATGGCGGCTGGCGCGCATGGCGCGAAGCGGGGTTGCCGGTCGAATCGGGCGAAGCACGCGCGCGCGAACCGACACGCGTGGATTTGCAGTTCGATCCCGCGCAGGTGGTGTATTGCGAGGAGCTCGAACACCTCCGCTCCGGGAATTCGATCCTGTTGCTGGATGCGCGTGGCGCCGCGCGTTACCGCGGCGAAGTCGAACCGATGGATCCTGTTGCGGGCCATGTGCCGGGAGCGTTGAACCGGCCGTTCGGCGACAACCTCGATGCGCACGGGCATTTCAAATCGCCCGCGCGACTGCGCGAGGAATTCGCGGCAGCGATGGCCAACCGCAACCCGCGCGAAGTGATCCACATGTGCGGTTCCGGCGTCACCGCTGCGCACAACCTGCTGGCGATGGAAGCAGCCGGATTGCACGGTTCGCGGCTGTTCGCGCCGAGCTGGAGCGGGTGGCTCAGTGACACCCGGCGCCCGGTTGCGACAGGCGGATGAATGTATTTCGCGTTCCGGAGGACGCAAAGGCGGAATGCAGACTCACCTGCGTTCCGGACCTCCAGCAAAGCAGATTCCGGGTTCTGCCGCTGACTTCGTTCGCTGCAGCCCCGGAATGACGACTTCGTTGTTGCGCTCTCCCGAGTCCCGGTTCCGAGTCCAGAACGTCGTCAGCCCTTCCTGGTTTTGAGCCGCTCCACCATCGCGCGCAAGGTTTCCTGCGCTTCCGGCGCGAACCACATCTCCAGCAGCGTCTCCAGTGGAAGGTTCGCGGGATCGGCGAACAGCGCAGCCAGATCCGCGCGCGCCAGTTCGCGCGTGGCCAACATTGCATGCCGCGGCAGCGTCAACAATTCTTCCAGCCAGTTCAGCGCGCGCGTGACCACGTGGTCCACGTCGGCGAGCTCGTCCACCATGCCGGCGTGCAGCGCGGCCTCCGATTCCAGCATCGCGCCCTGCACCAGCAACCGTTCCGCGCGATATGGTCCGACCAGCCGTTCCAGCGCAACGTGGATGACGGTCGGCACCGTCAATCCGACCTGCACCTCGTTCAAGCCGATGCGGTACGCGCCGTGCGCCATCACGCGGAAATCGCAGAACAGCGCAATCACCGCGCCGCCCGCGGGCGAGTGGCCGGTGATTGCGGCCACGATCGGGATCGGCGAGCGCGCCAGCGCCGCGCACATGCCGAGGAATTCGCTCCAGAATGCACGCATGCCCGCACGATCGAGGGTCAGCAGGAACGGCACGTCCAATCCGGCGGAGAAAATACCCGATGCGCCCGAGATCACCAGCGCCCTCGCACCTTCGCGCGACGCAGCCTGCACGGCTTCGCGCAGTGTGCGTACCAGTTCCGGATTCAATGCATTGACGGGTGGCCGCGCGAGCCGCAGTTCGCGGATGCCGCCCTCGTGTTCGATGCGGTCGAGCATGTCATTCGTCCTTGGGCATCCACGTGTACTGCACGCGATAGTCCAGCGTCGCTTTGTCATGCGCGGGCACGTTGACTGCGAACTCCAGCGTGTCGGGCGTCTGCTTGTCCGGCTTGATGCTGGACGAAACCAGCTTCCAGGCCTTCCAGCGGTTGGGGTGTTCGCGCACTGTCACGGTGCGGCCCGCGTCGCCGCCATTCGTGAGCGTGACGCGGAAGGCCTCATCCATCGTGTGTGCGCCCTGGTTCGCCGTGAAAGCGGTGCGCTCGCGACTGGCGCGCAGATCAAAACTCTCGCCCAGGGTGATTTTGACCCGCTGATCTTTCGGCGTATCGGAAATGTCGTCTTGCCCGAGCAGTTCCGATGCGCCCTCGCGATCGATCGTCGTGGCGCGCACCGTACCGGCCGGCAGTGCGGCGGGAGCCGTGAACAGCAGCATGGAGGCGATCGGACGATCCTGATAGCTGTCGTTGTTGTAGTTCGTGTCCAGGATCGGCTTGGGCGGCTGCCAGACGTTGCCGGCTTCCAGCAGATACTGGCGGGTGCAGTTCAGGTCGAACGGCGCGTACAGCGGCGCCAGCGTCACCGTGCCGTCGGGCAGATCCGCCGCGCCCGGCAGCGTGTAGCTGCGGTAGTCACCCAGCGTGCGCTGTTGCGGCACCGGCGCTGCGGCTTCCGCGACCATCGCTTTTGCCATGTACATGCGCGGCGGCTGGCCGGCGAGATTCGGTTGTCCCGCGACCAGCTTGATCGTCGCGGCATCGTAATCGCGACCGCTGCGGTTGGCGATGCTCGCCTGAGGATCGAAATGCATGCGGCAGTTCGTCCCGCCTTGCAGCGTGACGTCGTACGCCGCGCGCCATCCGATGCCCGAGGTGGAATAGGCGAGCTTCGCCGCGCGCGTGCCGGAAGACTTCGAATCGATGTCGAGCAGCACGCTGCCACCACCGCCGACCGCACCCGGCGGCAACGAGACGGTCGCGTAATCGTGTACCACGACCGCGCCGCCGTTTGCACCACGCACGGTGAGGCCGCTGCCGTCGGCGCCGATCAATTCGCCTTCCGCGATGGTCTGACCACCGCTGCCGGTTACGACAACGTGCTCGCCGATGTGCCCGCCCAGCGCACTGTCCGCGCCGCCGCGCGCGAGAACGATGCGGCGGCCGAGCACGTCCACGCCATTGCCGAAGTTGACCGTCACCGCTTCGGGTTGCACGCTCGCCGGCAGGCCGCCGACGCGCAAGGTGTGGCGGCCGGCCTGCACGACGATGCTGCGCTGTTCGTGCACAACGGCGTGGCCGCCGTCGAGCGCGCCCTGCGCATCGCCGGAAAACAGCGCGTCGTTGTCGGCGTGGTAGATCGTCAGCGCGGCATTGCCGACGCGGTTGGCGGCGTCCTTCGAATCGCCTGCGGCGCAGGCGGCGGTGCCGATCAGCGCGGAAACGAGTGCGGCGGCGAGCAGGCGGCATTGCATGGCGCGATTCTCCTCCCGTTGCGAATGCGCCGCATCATAACCAGCAAGCCTGAACCGGCGAGTAGGGCGCGGGCGAAGCGAATCCGCCGTCATCCGCAAATCGTGGCGGCTTACGCCCGGCTATGCGGAGGCGTTGCGAATCGCTTCCGGCAGCCCGACGGATCTTCCGCTCGCAGGATCGGTCCACACAAGCACCGTGTGGCCGTCGCAGTAGAGTTTCCGCGCATCGTTTGCATCGACGATGCGATGACCGATGGTGATCGAGGAATTGCCGGTGCGCTCGCAGAAAAGTTCGACCACGATGGATGCGGGCCACTCGATCGGCGTGCGGTAGTTCAATTCGGCGGCGGCCAGCACCGGCATCGAATGCGCGTCGAACCACGGCCCCGGCACGTCCTTTAGCCATTGCAGGCGCGCTTCCTCCAGATACGTGAGGAAGTTGGAATTGTTGACGTGATTGAATGCATCCAGATCGCGCCAACGCACCGCGATGGGCGCCGAAAACAGGGCGCGCGGCCGCGTTTGCCGTTCCTGTGGCTTCGGCGAGGCGGGGGGTTGCGGCTCGGCTTGCCGCGGCGGCGCAGCTGGAGCGGTCGCAGGTGCCGGTGCGGAGCGCTTGCGGCGCGGTCGTGGCGAATTGGATTTCTTTTTGTCGGCCATGATCGATTGATTCGCGAGTTCAAGCCCTCCCCTTCAAGGGGAGGGTTGGGTGGGGATGGTTCACGCCAGCGCAATTCGGCATTAGTGACACCTTCCCCCATCCCGGCCTCCCCTTGAAGCGGGAGGAGTTTGAGCGCGCCAGTTTCCACGCGAGTTGGAAAGCTCGCATGAGCTTCATGCCCGCTTCTTCCTGCGCTGCGCTTTAGGCGCGGCATCCAGCACCCGCGCCAGGAATTGCCCGGTGTACGAATGCGGTGTCGCCGCCACGTCTTCCGGCGTGCCGGACGCAATGATGCGCCCGCCTCCGGCGCCGCCTTCGGGACCGAGGTCCACGATCCAGTCCGCGGTCTTGATCACGTCGAGATTGTGCTCGATGACCACTACGGTATTGCCCTGGTCCACCAGCCGATGCAGCACGCGCAGCAGTTGTTCGATATCGTGGAAGTGCAGGCCGGTGGTCGGCTCGTCGAGGATGTACAAGGTGCTGCCGGTATCGCGGCGCGACAGTTCCTTGGACAGCTTCACGCGCTGCGCCTCGCCGCCCGAGAGCGTGGTCGCCTGCTGGCCGACTTTCACGTAGCCGAGGCCGACCTCGTTGAGCATGTGCATCTTGTCGCGGATCGGCGGGACGGCCTTGAAGAAGCCTTCCGCGTCCTCGATCGTCATGTCGAGCACGTCGGCGATGCTGAGGCCCTTGAACTTCACCTCCAGCGTCTCGCGGTTGTAGCGCGCGCCGTGGCACACGTCGCAGGTGACGTAGACGTCGGGCAGGAAGTGCATCTCGATCTTGATCAGGCCGTCGCCCTGGCACGCATCGCAGCGGCCGCCCTTGACGTTGAAGGAGAAGCGGCCGGGCTTGTAGCCGCGCGCCTTGGCCTCGGGCAGGCCGGCGAACCAGTCGCGGATCTGGGTGAAGG
>DASXWZ010000379.1:0-1770 GCA_036503375.1 Rhodanobacteraceae bacterium
GGCTACGTCTACAGCACGGATTTTTGTTCACCCGATGAAGCCGAAAAGGAATTGCGTGCGCATCTGAGCCTGCTCGATTCCGAAATTCCCGCGCGCCATCTGAAGTTCCGCCCCGGCCGCGTCGCGCAATCGTGGACGCGCAATTGCGTGGCGAACGGTCTGGCGCAGAGCTTCATCGAGCCGCTGGAAGCAACGACGTTGCTGTTCGTGCAACGCACCGCGGAAATGCTGGTGGCGGCGCTGGAAAAGCGCGACCTCGGCGAAGCCACGCGCGAGCAATTCAACGACACGCTCAACATGCGCGTCGAGGGCACGCGCGATTACATCGTCACGCACTTCAAGACCAATTCGCGCACAGACACCGATTACTGGCGCGCCAATGCCGCCAATACGAATTTGTCGGCATCGTTGGAGCAGTTGCTGCGCACCTGGCTGGCGAGCAAACCGATCACCGCCGGCATCGCGCAGGGCAAGTTCGGCCGCGGCTATCCCATCATGTCGTGGTACAGCCTGCTCGCGGGCGTGGGACTGTTTCCCGGCGACACGCGCCCGCCGACACGTGAGGAATCGAAGTACGCCATGGCCGAGATCGACACACTGCTGGAACGCAGCGCGATGAACTTCCCCGACCATCGAGAATTCCTGCGCGCCATTCCGCCGAAACCGAAGCCGTCGTCGCTGCAGGTCTATTTCTGGTAGTCCCCAGTCTCGCGTACCGAGGAATCGCCCCCGAGCGTAGCGAGCGAAGGCAGGTTGCGTGACGCCAGAGCGCAAGCTGCCGAGCGCAGTAGCTCCGCGGCGATTCCTCAAGCGGCGCCCGCCAGCTTCGCCGCTTCCTCCAGATCCACCTGCACCAATCGAGACACACCGGGCTCGCGCATAGTCACGCCGCACAACTGGTGCGTCATTTCCATCGTCGCCTTGTTGTGGGTCACGATCACGAACTGCACCTTCTCCGACATGTCGCGCACCAGTTGTCCGAAGCGGCCGACGTTGCCTTCATCCAGCGGCGCGTCCACCTCGTCCAGCAGGCAGAACGGCGCGGGGTTCAAATTGAAGATCGAGAACACCAGCGCCACCGCGGTCATCGCCTTCTCGCCGCCGGACAGCAGCGAGATGTGGCTGACGCGCTTGCCGGGCGGGCGCGCCATGATCGCCACGCCGGTATCGAGCAGGTCTTCGCCGGTCAGTTCCAGATGCGCGTGGCCGCCGCCGAACAATTTCGGAAACAGCTCCTGCATTCCGGTGTTGACACGATCGAAGGTGTCCTTGAAACGCTGGCGCGTCTCGCGATCGATCTTCTTGATCGCGTTGTCCAGCGTTTCCAGTGCCGAAGTGAGATCGGCGAGCTGCGCGTCCAGGTATTCCTTGCGCTGCTGGCTTTCAGCGTGCTCGGCGATCGCGGCGAGATTCACCGGCTCCAGCCGCGCGATCCTGGTTTCGAGTTCGGCGATGCGCTCCTGCCACTGATCGGGATGAGCATCTTCACTGAGTTCCGCCAGCAACGGTTCGACCTGCAATCCGGCCGCACTGATCGCTTCGGTGAGCTGTTCGCCGCGCATGCGCAGCGCTTGCTCGGCCAGACGGCGCTCGGTCAATGCTTCGCGCTGGCTGCCCAGTGCGGATTCGGCGCCGTGGCGTTCCTGTTCCAGCCGGCGCAAGTCGACATCGATTTCCTCGACCGCGCGTCGTGCCTCGACCAGCTTTCGATCGACCTGCAGGCGTTGATCCAGGAACGTCTGCCGCTCGCGTTCCAGTGCAGCGATCGGG
>DASXWZ010000380.1:0-2766 GCA_036503375.1 Rhodanobacteraceae bacterium
ATTCCGCATCGGCTTCGATACGCGCGGCATCCGGCGCTTCGATCCAGCCCAGCGCATCCGCACCGAGCCCGACTTCGTTGCGACGTCGTCGCGCCTGTTCGCAAGCCGCGCGGGCGGAACCCGCGCGTTCGACCAGGGTGCGCGCAGCGGCCCGGCCCAGGCCCGGCGCGCGCAGCAGCACCAGCCACGCGCGGATTTCGTCATCGATCTGCACGCGCGCAGTTTAGGGTCGCGCGAATGCAAACGGCGCGGACTCGAGCCGCGCCGTCGCGTAAGGAAATTCCGAACCGCTTATTCGGGAATCTGCAATTCGTCGCCCATCTGCACCGGCTTGATGCCGTCCATCACCAGCCCGTAGCTGACGTGCTCGAAAGTGCGGAACACCATCACGTGACCGATGAATTCGGAGGGCAGTTGCACGTGCGGTCCGAACGAACGCTTGCGGCTGTCGCCGGCCACGTCGTCGGTGATCTCGTCGCCCGGGTGGAAGATCGAGAAGGTGGTGCCGTTGTCGACGCCGTCGGCACTGCCTGCCGAGAGCGCCACCACCGACATCGGACCTTCGATCGAATCGCTGTCCATGCCGTTCGCAAAGGCGATCACGCGTCCGTAAGGCGGTATGGAGCGCGCCGGATGC
This sequence comes from Rhodanobacteraceae bacterium, assembly GCA_036503375.1. Taxonomy (GTDB): domain Bacteria; phylum Pseudomonadota; class Gammaproteobacteria; order Xanthomonadales; family Rhodanobacteraceae; genus 66-474. The sequence continues at coordinate 638 of DASXWZ010000380.1, forward strand.
GGATAGAAGGTCGGATCGTACGGCGCGTCGTCCACCGGCAGCAGGCGGTCGCCCTCGCGGATTTCCATCTTGGCGTTGGTCAGCAGCACGGTGGCCGGATCGCCCGCCTTCAGCACCTGCACCACGCCGATGATCTCGACCTCTGTGCCGACTTCCTGACCGTTGCCCCACATGTTGTCGTTGCGGGAATTCTCGTCCCAAGGGCCGTGCACCAAGCCCACGTTGCTGTCCAGCAGGTGGCCGACTTCATAGGGATATGGTCGCTGGCCCTTGGACACCCGGTACACGTGCGTGGGGCGCGCCAGCGCGAAGCGCTGGCCGGGCGCCGCGTTCAACTGGCGCACGTACAGCATCTGGCCCTCGACCGCGCGCGGCTCGTCTTCTTCCACGGCGACCACGTATGGTGTTTGCGCCAGCTCGCCTGAACTCATGACGCGCAGGTCATGCAGGAACGGCTCGATCCGGTCGAGCGGGATGGTCGGGATCGGGTTGGCTTGCTCGGGTGCCCGCTCAGCCACGTGCAGGCGGTTGTCCACTCCCAGTTGCAGCACATCGCCCGGGTAGATCAGGTGCGGGTTGTAGACTTGCTGGTTGACGTCCCAGATTTCCGGCCAAAGCCAGGGCTTCTTCAGGAAACGCGCGGAGATGCTCCAGAGCGTGTCACCCTTCTTCACCACGTAGGTGGAAGGATGATCCGCACGCAGCTGGGCGCCCGCGGCGTACGCGGCCAAGGTCACCAGCAGGCCGGCGACCAGCGCAAGCGCTTTCTTAAACATAGGCGGCAATCCCCCGAACCCCCAGCGGTTTGAGCCCGAGTGTAGCCGAAATGGGTGCGCCGGCAAGCGGAATTTTTACGTTTCGGGCGGCCGGTCACGGTGTTCGCCGCGGGCCTGCCTGCTTGGATAAGTGGAGGCCACCCCAATATGATTCACTGCATGGCCCAGCTCGAAATCCTCGAATTTCCCGATCGTCGGCTGCGCACCAAAGCCCAGCCGGTCGCCGCGTTCGACACGCGCCTGAAACAGCTTGCGGCCGACATGCTGGAAACCATGTACGCCGCGCCGGGGATCGGGTTGGCCGCGACCCAGGTGGACGTGCACCAGCGCCTGCTGGTGCTGGACGTGTCCGAGCAGCACAGCTCGCCGCACGTGCTGGTCAATCCCGAAATCCTGCATGCCGAAGGGCAACAGGTGTACCAGGAAGGCTGTCTTTCGGTGCCGGGCATCTTCGCCGACGTCGAGCGCGCCGAAAAAATCCGCGTGCGCGCGCAGGACACCGACGGAAAAGTTTTCGAGCTGGAAGCCGACGGCTTGCTCGCCGTGTGCGTCCAGCACGAGATGGATCACCTGGACGGCAAGTTGTTCGTCGATTACCTCTCGCCGCTGAAGCGCGAGATGGTGAGGCGTAAGCTGGAGAAGGCGCGCCGGCAGGCTGAACCAGAAGCCGCCTCGGCGTAACGTGAGCGCACGCCTGCGCGTGGTGTTCGCAGGCACCCCGGCGTTCGCACTGCCCGGATTGCGTGCCTGCCTCGATTCCTCGCAGGTCGTCGCCGTTTACTCGCAACCGGATCGGCCGGCCGGCCGCGGGCGAGCGTTGCAGCAGGGCCCGGTCAAGCAGGCGGCGCTCGCAGCCGGCATGCCGGTCGAGCAACCCGAATCGCTGAAGCCGCGCGAAGTGCAGCAGCGGTTGCGCGAATACGCGCCCGATCTGCTGGTGGTGATCGCCTACGGCTTGATCCTGCCGAAGGCGGTGCTCGCGATTCCGCGCATCGCCTGCTGGAACGTGCACGCCTCGCTGTTGCCGCGCTGGCGCGGCGCGGCGCCGATCCAGCGCGCGATCCTCGCGGGCGACACCGAAACCGGCGTCTGCCTGATGCGCATGGAGACGGGACTGGATACCGGTCCGGTCCTGCTGCGCGACTCCGCATCGGTCGTTCGCGACGACACCGGCGGTTCGCTGCACGACCGTCTCGCCGAACTCGGCGCGCGATTGCTGCGGCAGGGATTGATTCGCGCGGCGGGCGGTGAATCGCTGCCCGAAACGCCGCAGTCCACCGAAGGCGTAACCTACGCGCACAAGCTCGACAAGGCGGAAGCGAAACTGGATTTGCGCGCCAGCGCGATCGAACT
>DASXWZ010000381.1:0-9192 GCA_036503375.1 Rhodanobacteraceae bacterium
AATGGGAAGAACTGCCGGGCGAGGGCGCCTTTTACGGGCCCAAGGTCGAGTACCACCTGAAGGATGCCATCGGCCGCACCTGGCAGCTCGGCACCATGCAGGTGGATTTCATGATGCCCGAACGCCTGGGGGCCGAATACGTGATAGAGGATTCATCGCGGCGCCACCCGGTCATGCTGCACCGGGCCATTGTGGGGTCGATGGAGCGCTTCATCGGGATTCTGATCGAGCACCATGCCGGCAACTTCCCGGCCTGGCTGGCTCCGGTGCAGGCGGTGGTGCTGAATATCACCGATGCCCAGGCCGATTATGCCGACGAAATGGCCAAGCTGTTAAATGAAGGGGGTTTCCGGGCCCGGCCCGATTTGCGCAACGAGAAAATCGGCTATAAAATTCGCGAGCATACCTTGCACAAGGTGCCCTATCTGCTCGTGGTCGGTGACCGGGAGAAGGAGTCGGGCACCGTCTCCGTGCGCGCACGGTCCGGCGAAGATCTGGGCAGCATGCCGCTGGCGGATTTCGTCGAACGATTCTTGGGCGAAGGCGCTCCGCGCTGACGGATGGTTGCCAGACATGCTGGCAGATGAGCAGGAGTAAAAAAGTATCGCCACCGAAAACAAGAGCAATCGGCGCAATCAGGACATCCGCGTACCGCGCGTACGCGTGATCGGCGCCGATGGGGAGCAGGTCGGAATCCTGGAGCGCGATGACGCGTTGGCAATGGCCGAGGAAGCGGGACTCGATCTGGTCGAAATCCAGCCGAATGCCGATCCGCCGGTTTGCCGTGTGATGGATTTCGGCAAGTTCAAGTTCGAACAGCAGAAGAAGGCGCACGAGCAGCGGCGGCGGACCAAGCAGGTCGAGATCAAGGAACTGAAGTTTCGTCCGACCACCGATGTGGGCGACTACAACATCAAGCTGCGCAACATGCAGCGGTTCCTCGGTGAAGGCGACAAGGTCAAGGTCAACATCCGCTTTCGCGGCCGCGAGATGTCGCACCAGGAGCTGGGCATCGCGTTGGCCAGGCGGATCCAGAACGACATTGTCGAGATTGGAGTGGTGGAGCAGTTCCCGCGCCTGGAAGGCCGGCAGATGACGATGATGATCGGTCCGAAGAAGAAATAACGAATCGAGGTTTCGCGCTTTCGCATCGACGAAGCGCAACCGACCGGACGCGGATCGTCCGGCGGAAAGCGGCAGCAGCATCGCCGCACAAGCCGGCAAGGGCATGGACGGAAAGCGTGATCGCGAGATCGCCGCCCTCGCCAGTAATCAAAAACCGAACGGAGTTTCACATGCCCAAGATCAAGACCAACCGGGCCGCTGCCAAGCGGTTCCGCAAGACCGCCACCGGCAAGTTCAAGGCCGGTCACGCTTTCAAGTCGCACATCCTGACCAAGAAGGCGACCAAGCGTAAGCGCAACCTGCGCGCCACCAATCACGTGCGCGACTGCGACGCCGGCCGCGTTGCACGCATGCTGCCCTACGCATAAGGAGAGACGACCATGGCACGAGTCAAGCGTGGCGTCACCGCGCGTGCGCGTCACAAGAAAACCATCAAGGCAGCGAAGGGCTATTACAATGCCCGGCGCAAGGTCTATCGCGTCGCCAAGCAGGCGGTCACCAAGGCCCAGCAGTACGCCTACATCGGCCGCAAGCAGAAGAAGCGCCAGTTCCGCGCGCTGTGGATCGTGCGCATCAACGCGGCCGCGCGCCAGTACGGGCTGTCCTACAGCCGCCTGATCGACGGCCTCGGCAAGGCGGGGATCACGATCGACCGCAAGGTGCTGGCCGACCTCGCGGTGCACGACATCGCGGCGTTTGGTGTGATCGCCGAAAAGGCGAAGGCCGCGCAGGCCGCATAATCGCGCAGACGCGTGCGTCCGCAACGATTGAAAGCGGGCAGCGGCGGGGAACCGTCGCTGCCTTTTCTTTGGGCGCCGTCGGCGCAAGCCAATCGGTGCCTTTGTTTCGCGGATATGATCGGAAAATGAACGCGTTGGACGCACGCATTGACGAAGCACTGATCGCGATCGCAGCGGCCGAATCGCTGGAAGCGCTGGAAGCGCAGCGCGTGGCGCTGCTCGGCAAGAGCGGCGCGATCACGGCCGAACTCAAGGCGCTGGGTACGCTGCCACCCGAACAGCGCAAACAGCGCGGCGCCGAAGTCAACGTCGTGCGCGACAAGCTGACGGCGGCGATCGCCGCACGCCGCGAACAGCTCGAACAATCCGCGCTCGATCACCGGCTCGCATCCGAAAGCATCGACGTGACGTTGCCCGGCCGCGATGCGCAGCGTGGTTCCATCCATCCACTCAACCGCACGCTGGAACGCATCGAATCGATTTTCGCCTAGCTCGGCTATGAAGTGGCCGAGGGCCCGGAAAACGAGGACGACTGGCACAACTTCGAGGCGCTGAACTTTCCCGCGCACCACCCTGCGCGCGCGATGCACGACACGTTCTACTTTGGCGACGGACGCCTTTTGCGCACGCACACCTCGCCGGTGCAGATCCGCGCGATGCGGGGTCGGCAGCCCCCGATCCGCCTGATCGCGCCGGGCAAGGTCTATCGCAGCGATTCCGACCAGACGCATTCGCCGATGTTCCACCAGGTCGAAGGCCTGCTGGTGGACGAATCGGCCACGATGGCCGATCTGAAGGGTACGCTGGCGGCGTTCCTGCGCGCGTTCTTCGGGCGCGATTTCGAAATGATGTTCAAGCCGACGTTCTTCCCGTTCGTCGAGCCGGGGGCCGACGTGATCATCCGTTGGGATCAAGGCAACCCGAGCGGAGGCGACGGCGGTTGGCGCTGGCTGGAGGTGCTGGGCTGCGGCATGGTGCATCCCAACGTGCTGTCGAATTGCGGGATCGATCCGGAACGCTACACCGGCTTCGCCTTCGGCATGGGCGTGGAGCGGCTGGCGATGCTGCGCTACGGCGTCGGCGACCTGCGTGCGTTCTTCGAGAACGACATCCGTTTCCTGAAGCAGTTCGCGTGACGCCATGAAGATTTCAGAGAACTGGCTGCGCGAACTCGTCGAGCTTTCCGCCGGACACGATGCTCTGGTGGAGCGTTTGAACATGATCGGCCACGAAGTCGAGAGCGATACGCAAATCGGAGGTGCGCTCGAAGGCGTGGTGGTCGCGCGCATCATCGAGTGCGCGAAGCATCCGCAAGCCGATCGCCTGCAGGTTTGCAAAGTCGATTCGGGCGGACAAATCCTGCAGATCGTCTGCGGTGCGCCGAATGCCCGCACAGGCTTGCATGTACCTTTGGCGAAGATCGGCGCGGTGCTGCCGGATGGCATGGAGATCAGGGCCGCGCGACTGCGAGGCGTGGAATCGCAAGGCATGTTGTGCTCGGCGAAGGAACTCGGCATCGATGCCGATGCTTCGGGTTTGTTGGAATTGCCGAACGATGCGTCGGCCGGAACGCCGTTCGCCGAATACCTGCAACTGCCCGATCACGTGCTGGATTTGGGATTGACACCCAATCGCGCGGACTGCCTGTCGATGATCGGACTGGCCGCCGATGTCGCCGCCGCGTTCGGTGCGCGCGCCAGGCCGCCGGCAATCGGATCGGTGGCGTCGAAGAGCGATCGCCGCATCGAAATCAAAGTGGAAGCGAGGGGCGATTGTCCGCGCTACTGCGGACGCTACATCGAAGGCATTGATCCGTCCGCGCAAACGCCGCAATGGATGCGCGAACGCCTGCGGCGCGGCGGCATCCGCCCGATCAGCCTGCTGGTGGATGTGACGCAATACGTGATGCTCGAGCTGGGCCAGCCGATGCACGCGTTCGATGCGACGAAGTTGCAAGGACCGATCGGCCTGCGCCGCGCGCGCGCGGGCGAAACGTTGAAACTTCTGGACGGGCGCGACGTCGTGCTCGATCCGGATTTCCTGCTGATCACCGACGCCAACGGGCCGGTCGCGCTGGGCGGCGTGATGGGCGGTTTCGACACGCGCGTCATCGAAACCACGCGGGATATTTTTCTCGAGGCAGCGTACTTCGCACCCGACGCGATCGCAGGCCGTGCCCGCAAGCTCACTATGCAGACCGACGCCGCGCATCGCTTCGAGCGGGGCGTCGATCCGGAACTGCCGCGACTCGCGCTGGAACGTGCAGCGGGCCTGGTCGTCGAAATCGCGGGTGGCCGCGCAGGTTCCATCCTCGAAGCGGTTTCACTGGAACATCTGCCGCGGCGGGCGGCGATCACGTTGCGGCGTGCACGTATTCCGCGCCTGCTCGGCATCACGATCGGAGATACGGAAGTCGCGCGAATACTCGGCTCGCTCGAAATGCATGTCGAACCTGTCGTCGATGGCTGGCGTGTGACGCCGCCTTCGCGGCGCTTCGACATCGGATGCGAAGAGGATCTGATCGAGGAAGTCGCGCGTATCCACGGTTACGACGCGATTCCTTCCCGCTTGCCGTCTGGCGAACCACCGCCTCCGCGCCAGGACGAAACGACATTGCCAGAAAGCGTGCTGCGCGCGCAAATGGCTGCGCGCGATTATCACGAAGCGATCTGCTACGCGTTCCTCGACGCCCGGCTGCTTCGGAAATGGCAGCTCGACCGGGAGGCCATTCCACTCGCCAATCCGTTGTCGGCGGAATTGGACGTGATGCGCACCTCGTTGCTGCCGGGCCTGGTCGAAGCGCTGCGCGCGAACCGAAATCGCCAGCAGGCGCGCGTGCGCTTGTTCGAGATCGGGAATGTGTTCGAGGGCCGGGACCCGGGACCCGGGACCCGGGACTCGAAGAACACGGATTCCGAAGCGCCTGTCGAAAGGGCCATGATTGCCGCGGTCGCCTGCGGCGCGGCGCAAGCCGAGCAATGGGGCGTGCAGGCGCGCGCGCTGGATTTCTTCGATCTGAAGGGGGACCTGCAATCGCTGTTCGCCCTGTCCGGTGCGGATGAAGCGTGGACAATTGATCGCGAATCGCTGCCGCCGTGGTTGCATCCCGGCCGCGGGGCGCGCGTGTCGAAGGACGGCATCGCGGTCGGTGCCATCGGCGCGTTGCACCCCCGCCTGCTGAAGGAGCTGGATTTGGGCGAGGATGTGTACGCGTTCGAGATCCAGGCCTCGACTCTGCGCCGGCGCATGGTAACGGCCGTGCAAAGCCTGCCCCGGTTTCCCTCGGTGCGCCGCGACATCGCGATTGAGCTGCCGCGCACAGTCGGCTGGGCTCCGGTCGAAGCAACATTGCGCGGGACCTTGGGGGCTTTGCTGTCGCGGGTTTTCGTCTTCGACGTCTATACGGGCCCGAATTTGAAAGAAGGTGAAAAGAGCATAGCTATAGGCTTGATTTTGCAAGACGGTTCCCGCACGCTTACGGACCAGGACGCCGACCGCTGCGTGGCCGATGCGGTGGCATCCTTGACGACTACATTCGGGGCAAGGTTGAGATCTTGAACATGACGCTGACCAAAGCGGAAATGGCCGAGCGTCTGTTCCTGGACGTGGGCCTCAACAAGCGCGAGGCGAAGGAATTCGTCGACGCATTCTTCGAGGTGCTGCGCGAGGCACTCGAGAAGGGGGAGCAGGTGAAGCTGTCGGGTTTCGGCAACTTCGACCTGCGGCACAAGAACCAGCGGCCCGGGCGCAATCCCAAGACCGGCGAGGAGATCCCGATTTCCGCGCGCAGGGTGGTGACCTTCCGTCCCGGCCAGAAGCTGAAGGTGCGAGTCGAGAGCTATGCTGGACCCGAGAAACAATAACGAACTTCCCGCCATTCCCGCCAAACGCTACTTCACCATCGGCGAGGTGAGCGAACTGTGCGCGGTCAAGCCGCACGTGCTGCGTTACTGGGAGCAGGAGTTTCCCGCGCTGAAGCCGGTCAAGCGGCGCGGCAATCGACGCTACTACCAGCGCCACGACGTGCTGATGATCCGCCAGATCCGCGCGCTGCTGTACGAGCAGGGCTTCACCATTACCGGCGCGCGTGCGCGGCTGGAAGGACAGCAGGCCCGCATGGAAGCCAGCATCTCCAACCAGATCGTGCGGCAGATGCGGATGGAGCTGGAAGAGCTGCTCGCGATCCTGAAGTAGCCGTTCCGAATCGATCTTCCGGTTCGGACCTCTCTTGCCGGCGCAGCCGGCGGCCAGCAGGTTCCTGATACAATCTGCGTCCTTGTCGGGGCGTAGCGCAGCCTGGTAGCGCATCTGCCTGGGGGGCAGGAGGTCGTCGGTTCGAATCCGGCCGCCCCGACCACGATGAAAGGATTTTGCGGGCGCGCTTTCCTTTCTCGCGTGCAAGGCTTTACGCTTCGCGGATGGACACGCAAACGCGCCGCACGCTTTACCCCGCCATCGAGCCTTACGACTCTGGCACCTTGCCCGTTTCCTCGGTGCACACGCTTTACTACGAGCAGTGCGGCAATCCGCGCGGCAAGCCGGTGGTGTTCCTGCACGGCGGACCGGGCGCGGGCTGCAACGCAAAGTGTCGCCAGTTTTTCGATCCGGCGGCTTACCGCATCGTGCTGTTCGACCAGCGTGGCTGCGGGCGTTCCACGCCGCACGCCGAGCTGCGCGAGAACACGACGTGGGATCTGGTCGCGGACATCGAGCGCCTGCGGGAACGTCTGCGCATCGATCGTTGGCAGGTGTTCGGCGGCTCGTGGGGCTCGACCCTGGCGCTGGCGTACGCGGAGTCGCATCCGGAGCGCGTTACCGAATTGGTACTGCGCGGCATCTTCATGCTGCGCCGCTGGGAGCTGGAATGGTTCTACCAGAAAGGTTGCGACGCGCTGTTCCCCGACGCGTGGGAGGCATATCTCGCGGCCATTCCGGAATCCGAGCGCGGTGACCTGATCGGCGCGTATCACGAGCGCCTGGTGCATGCTGATCCGAAGGTGCGGCTGGCTGCCGCGCAGGCGTGGTCGATCTGGGAAGCTTCCACCAGTTTCCTGCTGCAGGATCCGGCCTACATCGACTCCAGCGCCGGCGACCGCTTCGCGCTGGCTTTCGCACGCATCGAAAACCACTACTTCGTCAACCACGGGTTTTTCGAACGCGATGACCAGTTGCTGCACGATGCGCACCGTCTGCGCGGCATCCCCGCGGTGATCGTGCAGGGCCGTTACGACGTGGTCTGCCCCATGCGCAGCGCCTGGGACCTGCACCGCGCCTGGCCGCAGGCGAAGCTCGAAATCGTGCCGGATGCGGGGCATTCGGCATTCGAACCGGGCATTACCGATGCGCTGGTGCGTGCGACGGACGCGTTCCGCTGAAAAACGTCCGACGGTTGACGGCGGTGATCGGTGCAGACGGCGAGAAAACGGCGGATCAGGAGCCGGAACGCAACGCTCTATGCCGCCGCGCGTGCCGCCGGCTTGTCCTGTTGCAGGCGGGGGCCGCGCAGCAAGGCGTCGCGCACCTGCTCGACCAGCAGGTCCGCTTCTGCGCCATCGATCGCGAAGTGGGGCGTGAAGCGCAGTGAATTTGCACCGCCGTGGATCACGTTCAGCCCACGCTCGCGCAGGTATTCCTCGATCGAGGCGGCGCCGTAGCACTTGAACTGCGGACCGAGTTCGCAGGAGAACAGCAGGCCCGTGCCCTGCACCTTGGTGATCAGTCCCGGCATTTCCACGCGCAGCGCTTCGAGCTTGCGCAACAATTCCTTGCCGCGCTCGCGGATATTGGCGCGCAGTTGCGGGGTCAGTTGCGCGAGCACGGTGCAGGCGACTTCCAGCGCGCGCGGGTTGGAGGTCATGGTGTTGCCGTAGACGCCCTTGCGATAGAGATTCGCCGCGCGTTCGTTCACCGCCAGCACCGAGAGCGGGTACTGGCCGGCGTTGAGCGCCTTGGAATAAGTTTCCATGTCCGGCGCGGGCAGGTTCTCGAAGCCCGGGTAATCGACGATCGACAGCACGCCGTGCGCTCTCAGTCCGGCCTGGATGGAGTCGACCAGGAGCAACGAACCGTGGGCGTCGGTGAGTTCGCGCGCGGCCTGGTAGAACTCCGGCGTCACGGCGCGGCCCGGGTCGCCTTCACCCATCACGGGTTCCAGGAACATCGCCTCGAAGAACCAGCCGTGCTTTTCCGCCTCTTCGAAGGCGTGGCGCAGTGCATCCACGTCGTAGGGCGGAACGGTGACCACCGAATGCTCGTTGCGGAAACTGGCGAGGTTGGCTTCATATGCCTTGCGCGAGGAATCCGAATACAGCGCCGGCTTCTCGGTGCGGCCGTGGAAGGCGCCCTTCACCGCCAACCGCTTGATGGTGCGTCCGGCGTAGCGTCCGCCGGCGTCGGTCATCAGCTTGGCATTCACGTCGGCGACGCGACACGCCAGCGTCACGGACTCCGAACCCGAATTGAGACACATGAAACGCTGGTATGGATGCGCGCCGCGCGTATGGCCGACTTCGCGCCGCAACGCCTGGGCGAACCGCAATTGCGCCACGTTGGGCGTCATCACGTTGGCCATCACCTGCGGTTGCGAAAGCGTTTGCAACACCGCCGGCGGGTTGTGGCCGAAGCCGAGCATGCCGTAGCCGCCGCAGTCATACAGCACGGCGCCCTTGGTCGTCACGATCCACGGCCCGCGTGCGGCCAGCGCCACGAACGGACACACCGCGTCGTCTGCGTAGAAGTTGACCAGGCCCGATTGCGCGCGTTCGATTTGCGCGTGCTCGTCCAGGGCCAGGAATTCAGGCATCGATTCGCGCAGGCGTTTCCATTCGGCATGCGCGTCCGCGATCGCACCGGCCAAGGCTTCGTCCGAAGCGAAGCGCTGCAGCGCGGCTTCGTCCAGGCCGTGCGTGCGGATTTCGCCCGCCTGGGCGCGCAACTCTTTCAGCAGGTCGATCGGATTCATGGCGACAACTCCGCGCCGCGATGCTTCGCATCACACGCAAGTGGTTCAAGGAAAAAGAAAACGTGGAGAAATTCTAGCAGGCCGGCCCCGTCGCCGTAACCCCGTCCAGCGCTCCTGCTGACGGCTGTCACCCGCTATGGCTGATGCGGAAAACTGCCGCTCCGGGACGGATCCGGGCACTCTGACCGGCAATCCCGGGGGCTGCCGTGCATCCTTTGATCGTCACATCCGGCTTTCACGCCATCGTGCTCTACATCGCGATGGCGATCTGTTTCGGGCCGGAGTGGATCGGCAGCTTCTTCCAGCGATCCGGGGTCGGCGCGGTCAAGCGCGATCGCGGCTCGCACGTGTTCCTTGTGGTGGCGC
>DASXWZ010000382.1:0-5516 GCA_036503375.1 Rhodanobacteraceae bacterium
CCACGACGCGCCGGCGGACAGGTGCGTGTAGCGCTTCATGTCCAGCAGCGGCACTTCGCAGGCGATCGCGCCGTAGAGCTGCGGATATTCCGTCAGCATGTTGCCCATCAGCAGGCCGCCGTTGCTGCCGCCTTCGGCGCCGAGGTGCTGCGGCGAAGTCACGCCGCGCTTGATCAAGTCTTCGGCAACGGCCGCGAAGTCCTGGTACGCCTTCGGACGATCGGCCTTCAACGCAGCCTTGTGCCACGCGGGTCCATATTCGCCGCCGCCGCGGATGTTGGCGATCACGTATACGCCGCCGCGTTGCAGCCATGCGCGCCCGATCGAGCCGGAATAATGCGGCAGCATCGAAACCTCGAAGCCGCCGTAGCCGTATTCCAGCGTGCGGTTGCTGCCGTCGAGCCTGATGTCCTTCGACGCGATCTCGAAGTAAGGCACGCGCGTGCCGTCTTTCGAAGTCACGAAGTGCTGGCTGACGGCAAACTTCGACGCGTCGAAGAACGCGGGCTCGTGCTTGATCGTCTCGGCCTGCTGGCTGCCGAGCACGCCGCGCGCGAGCGACGGCGGATCGAGGAAGCCCGACACCGACAGCCAGTATTCGTCCGAGTTGTCCGGGTCCGTGTCGACCACCCCGATCGTGCTGAACTCAGGCGCGCCGGGCAGCGCCTCGCGCTTCCACGCGCCGTCGCCGGACGCCGGCGGTGTCAGCACGTCGAGTTTGCTCTTGACGTCGTCGAGCACGTCGAGGATCAAGTGATGCTGCGTCCATGTGTAGGACGACAGCGCAGTATGCGAGTCGGGCGTGAACAGCGCGACGAAATCGCGCTTGCCGGCCATGAAATCGTCGAACTTGGTTGCGATCAACGCGCCCGCGGGCCAGGTCTTGCCGCCTATCTTCCACGGCGACTTGGTCTGCACCAGCAGCCACTGGCGGTGCGCATCGGCGTTGGCATCGCTCGGCACGTCCACTTTCACCAGCTTGCCGTTCTTGCGCTGGAGCATCTCGCTGTGGAAGAAATCCTTGGCGACGGAAATGAAATCGCGCTCGAACCCTTGCGTGCGGTCGTGGGACGCGAACACGCCCAGATCATCGGGACTGCCTTCGTACACCAGCGCCGCCGAGGACAGCGGCGTGCCGCGAGTCCATTCCTTCGCAATGCGCGGATAGCTGGATTTCGTCATCGAGCCCGCGCCGAAATCGGTGCCGACAAAGATGTGGTTCTCATCGATCCAGTCGACCGAGGACTTCGCCACCGGCAGGAAGAAGCCACTCTTGACGAACGATTTCGAGGGGAGGTCGAACTCGCGCACTTCCACCGCGTCACCACCGCCCGGCGAGAGCGAAACCAGGCAGCGCCGGTATTCCGGCTTCATGCACTGGGCGCCCTTGAACACCCACTTCTTGTTCTCGGCCTTGTTGAGCGCGTCGATGTCAAGCAGGGTTTCCCACTGCGGATCGGCCTTGCGGTATTCGGCAAGGGTGGTGCGCCGCCAGATGCCGCGTGGATGCGCCTTGTCCTGCCAGAAGTTGTATAGGTGATCGCCCATGCGGTTGACGTAGGGGATGCGCGCTTCTGAGTCGAGCACCTCCAGGATCTGGCCGCGCGTCGTGGTGAATTCGGGCGAATCCATGAACGCATTTTTCGTGATCGCGTTCTGCGCGTGCACCCAGTCGAGCGCACGTGCGCTGTCGACCGTTTCCAGCCAGAGATACGGATCACCCGCGGCGGCACTCGCGGTGTTCGCCGCTGTACCGGGCTCGTTTGCGTGGGCCATTCCGGCAAGTGTGGCGCCGAAAGCCAGCGTCAGCCAGATCGCTTTCATCGTTTGTCCTCGTCGCGAGGGAAATCCCCGCAAAGATATTGGCGGCACCGTCTCCGCGGCGCGTGTGACGAAAGACATACCCGTCGGGTTCGCAGGAAAACAAAAAGCCCCGCAGACGCGGGGCTCTTGATAAAGCCTTCCCTTCAAGGGGAAGGTTGGGGTGGGGATGGTTTATGGATCAACATCGTCCCATCCCGGCCTGTTGCTTCGGACATCCTGTCCTCACAAGCAACCCAGCCCTCCGCTCCTGCTTCGGGCGCTCATCGGCGCGCGAACCTACGGTTCGCTAACGGCGCCGAATCGCCCTTGAAGGGGGAAGGAGCAAAACGTCGCTTGGTCTTCATTCAAAGCAGCGGGATCAACAACAGCGCAACGATGTTGATGATCTTGATCAGCGGGTTCACCGCCGGACCCGCGGTATCCTTGTACGGATCGCCCACGGTATCGCCGGTGACCGCGGCCTTGTGCGCGTCCGAGCCCTTGCCGCCGAAGTTGCCGTCCTCGATGTACTTCTTGGCGTTGTCCCAGGCGCCGCCGCCGGTGGTCATCGAAATCGCGACGAACAGGCCGGTGACGATCGTGCCGATCAGCACGCCGCCCAACGCCTGCGCGCCGGCTTCGGTGCCGGCCAGCCACTTGAAGAAGAACACCACCACGATCGGCACCAGCACCGGCAGCAAGGACGGAATGATCATCTCCTTGATCGCCGAGCGTGTGAGCATGTCCACGGCACGCGAATAATCGGGGCGCGTGGTGCCTTCCATGATCCCCTTGATCTCGCGGAACTGCCGGCGCACTTCCTCCACCACCGAACCCGCCGCGCGACCCACGGCTTCCATCGCCATCGCCGCGAACAGGAACGGGATCAGTCCGCCGATGAACAGCCCGATGATCACGTAGTGGTTGGACAGATCGAAGGTGACGCCCTGCAGGTCGTTGCGCGTGGCGAGGTTGTGCGTGTAGTCGGCGAACAGCACCAGCGCGGCCAGCGCGGCCGACCCGATGGCGTAGCCCTTGGTCACCGCCTTGGTGGTGTTGCCGACCGCATCCAGCGGGTCGGTCACGCCGCGCACTTCGGGCGGCAGGTCGGCCATCTCGGCGATGCCGCCGGCGTTGTCCGTGATCGGGCCGTAGGCATCGAGTGCCACGATCATGCCGGTCATCGACAACATTGCAGTCGCCGCGATTGCAATGCCGTACAGACCGGCCAGCGCGTACGCGCCCCAGATCGCCGCGCAGATCGCCAGCACCGGCAGCGCGGTTGCCTTCATCGACACACCGAGGCCCGCGATGATGTTGGTCGCGTGGCCGGTCGTCGAAGCCTTCGCCACGTGTTGCACCGGTGAGTATTCGGTGGCGGTGTAGTACTCGGTGATGAACACGATCACCGCGGTCAGCACCAGGCCGATCAGCGCACTGCAATACACGTGTCCTCTGCCGTAGGTCGAACCCGCCATCAATTGCGTGGTGATCGGCCAGAACGCGATCGCCGCCAGCACGCCGGAAACCAGCACGCCGGCGTAGAGCGCGTTCATGATCTTGGCACCGGCGCGCGTGCGCACGAAGAACGTGCCGATCACCGATGCGATGATCGAGGCGCCGCCCAGCACCAGCGGATACAACGCGCCGTTGCCGCCGACATCCGCCGCCATCACGCCGCCCAGCAGCATGGTCGCGACCAGCGTCACCGCGTAGGTTTCGAACAGGTCGGCGGCCATGCCCGCGCAGTCGCCGACGTTGTCACCGACGTTGTCGGCGATTACCGCCGGATTGCGCGGATCGTCTTCCGGAATGCCCGCCTCGACCTTGCCGACGAGATCCGCGCCGACGTCCGCGCCCTTGGTGAAGATGCCGCCGCCCAGGCGCGCGAAGATCGAGATCAATGAGGAACCGAACGCAAGGCCCACCAGCGCGTGCAGCGCGTCTTCCTGCGCGTAGCCGAAGCCATGCGTCAGGATCACGTAGTAGCCGGTGACGCCGAGCAATGCGAGACCGACCACCAGCATCCCGGTGATTGCGCCGCCGCGGAACGAAACCTTCAGCGCCGCGGCCAGACCCGAGCGCGCTGCTTCCGCGGTGCGCACGTTGCTGCGCACCGAGACGTTCATGCCGATGTAGCCGGCCGCGCCCGAGAGGATCGCGCCGATGCCGAAGCCGATCGCGGTCGCCCAGTTCAGCGCGAAACCGATGATCACGAACAGGATCACGCCGGCGATCGCGATGGTCGAATACTGGCGGTTGAGGTACGCGCGCGCGCCTTCCTGGATCGCCAGCGCGATCTCGCGCATGCGCTCGGTGCCGCTGGACTGCTTCATGATCCAGCTCGTCGAGAACACGCCGTAGAGGATGGCCACGACCGCGCAGGCGATCGCGAGCCACAAACCGTATTGTTCCAGCACCATCGGAGAACCCCTTCTGGCCTCAACCCGTCTCGGGCAACCGCGCGAGTATAGCGGCCGGACGCCGTTTGGCCAGCGCGTTCGGCAGCGGCGACGGGAGCTTTCTGACACAATCGGAGGATGAACGTCCCGAATCTCGCCGCCCGCCGCGCGGCATTCCGCAAGCTGCATGAAAGCGGCTGTTTCCTGATCGCAAACCCTTGGAACGCCGGCTCGGCCCGCGCGCTGGAGAAACTGGGGTTCAAGGCGCTGGCAACCACCAGCTCCGGCTTCGCCTGGTCGCGCGGACATCCCGACAACGCGATGGCTCTCGATGAAGTGCTGGCGCACTGCCGCGAAATCGTCGAGGCGACCGATCTGCCGGTCAACGCCGATTTCGAGGACGGCCACGCGCATGATATCGATGGCCTGAGAAAGAACGTGCGCCGCTGCATCGAAACCGGCGTGGCGGGCTTGTCGATCGAGGACGCCACCGGCGATCCGTCCCAACCGTTGTATCAATTCGACGAAGCAGTCGCGCGCATCCGCGCCGCGCGCGAAGCGATCGATGCCTCCGGCGAAGACGTGATGCTGATCGGTCGCGCCGAGTGTTTTCTCACCGGACATCCCGATGCGTTGAACGAATCGCTGAAACGATTGAAGGCGTATTCGCAAGCCGGCGCCGATTGCCTCTACGCGCCCGGCGCACGCTCGCCGGAACAGATCACGGCGATCGTGCAGGCGGTCGCGCCCAAGCCGGTGAACGTGCTGATCGGATCGCCGGTGAATTTCACCTTGGCTGATCTGGCGAAACTCGGCGTGCGGCGCATCAGCGTCGGCAGCGCGCTGGCGGGTGCGGCGTGGGGCGGGTTCCTGCGCGCCGCGCGCGAACTGGCCGAAGGCCGTTTCGACGGTTTCACGAACAACGCCACGTACGCGGAACTCAATAATCTGTTTGCAAAGTCCTGAAGTCGCCTCGCAATCGGCGGGAGACGAGTAATGGGAGCAGACAACAGCGTCATCGTCGAAGCCTGGAACACCGTTCTCTACGACAAGTTCCGCCGGTTCCGGCATCTCATAGTGGAAGGCTTGTCGCAGCACAGCGATGCGGCGTTGCAACGCTGCGGTTATCGCGACGGCGAGCACGTGCTCGACGTCGGCTGCGGTTTCGGCGACAGCACGGTGCGCATCGCCAAGTCGGTCGCGCCGCACGGCGCGGTGACCGGGATGGATTGCGCGCACAATTTCATCCACGATGCGGAATTGCTCGCGCGCGAGGCAGGCGCGGACAACGCGCGTTTCTTCGTCGGCGAC
>DASXWZ010000383.1:0-2361 GCA_036503375.1 Rhodanobacteraceae bacterium
GGCCGGCGCGGACGTGGGCCTGCTCGGTCCGCTGCCGACGCCCGGTGTTGCGCAACTGACGCGCGAGTTGGGCGCCAACGCCGGCATCGTGATCAGCGCGTCGCACAATCCATATCAGGACAATGGCATCAAGTTCTTTTCCGCGAGCGGGGAAAAACTGGATGACGCGATCGAATCGGAGATCGAACGCGAGATCGAGGCGCCGTTCGCGACCGTGGCGCCGGAGCGGCTGGGCAAGGCGCGCCGCGTCGACGATGCGATCGAGCGTTACGCGCGCTTCTGCCTCGGCACCTTGCGCGCGCCGCCCGACCTTTCCGGCAAACACATCGTGCTGGACTGCGCGCACGGCGCGACGTACCTGGTCGCGCCCAAGGTGTTCTCCTCGCTGGGGGCGAAGGTGACCCGCATCGGCTGCGAGCCCGACGGATTCAACATCAATCGCGAAGTCGGTTCGACCCATCCGGTGACTCTGCGCGGCGCGGTGATCGAACAGAACGCGGATTTCGGCATCGCCTTCGATGGCGACGGCGATCGCGTGCAGATGATCGACCGCAACGGTGGACTGGTCGACGGCGACGATCTGATGTACGTGCTGGCGCGCGACTGGCTGGCCGGCGGTCGCCTGCGCGGCCCGGTGGTGGGCACGCTGATGAGCAATTACGGGCTGGAGCGTGCACTGACCGGCGCGGGCGTGAAGTTCCTGCGCGCCAAGGTCGGCGATCGTTATGTACTGCAGCAGTTGAAGGAGCACGGCGGACTCCTGGGCGGCGAGACCTCGGGACATATTCTTTGCCTCGATCGCGCCAGCACAGGTGACGGCATCGTGTCCGCATTGGCGGTGCTGGATGCGCTGCACCGCGCCGGCAAGGATTTGTCGGAAGCGCGCGTGGGTTTCGAGAAACTTCCGCAGATCACCCGCAACGTGCGCGCGGCGGGCGGCGCCGCGCTGGTCGCCGCGCCGGGTGTGCGGCAGGCGCTCGCGGAAGTGGAGAATGCGCTGCGCGGGCGTGGCCGCGTGGTGCTGCGTCCCTCCGGAACGGAACCCGTGGTGCGCGTCACCATCGAAGCTGCGGATGCTGCGGAAGTGGAGCGGCTGGCGGCGAAGCTTGCCGACGCGGTGACCGCGGCGGCCAACGACTCGCCGTGATGCAACACGTTCCCGCCCTCGACATCCGCCGCTACGACAGCGACCGTCACGCCTTCGTCGCGGAACTCGGCGCGGCGTATCGCGAGTTCGGTTTCTGCGGCATCACCGGGCACGGGATCGATGCGCGTCTGATCGACAATGCCTACGAGGTGTTCAAGCGATTCTTCGCGCTGCCGCTCGAAACCAAAATGAAGTATCACGTGCCGGGCGGCGCCGGCGCGCGCGGCTACACGCCTTGCCGGATCGAAACGGCGAAGAACAGCCAGTATCCGGACCTGAAGGAGTTCTGGCACGTCGGCCGCGAACTGCCCGACGACTCGCCTTATCGAGCATTGATGCCGCCGAACCTGTGGCCAATCGAAGTGCCGGAGTTCCACGAATACGGCTACGGCTTGTATCGGGCGCTGGATAAACTCGGCACGCGCGTGCTGCGCGCGCTGGCCCTGCACATCGGCCTGCCGGAACATTTTTTCGACGACAAGACGAACAACGGCAATTCGATCCTGCGGCCGATTCACTATCCGCCCATCGAATCCGAGGATATTCCCAACGTGCGCGCCGGCGCGCACGAGGACATCAATTTCATCACGCTGCTGGTCGGCGCTTCCGCCGCCGGTCTGGAACTGCTCAACCGCGAAGGCGAATGGCTGCCGATCACCACCAGCGGCGACACTATCGTGGTGAACATCGGCGACATGCTGCAACGCCTGACCAACCACGTGTATCCCTCGACCACGCATCGCGTGGTCAATCCGCCCGGCGCGGAAGCGCGAAAAGCCCGCTATTCGATTCCGTTCTTCCTGCATCCCAATCCGGACGTGGTACTGGATCCGCTGCAGTCCTGCGTCAGCCCGGACAATCCGCGCCGCTACGATCTGCCGATCACCGCGCACGAGTATCTGCAGGAGCGGCTGCGCGAGATACGGTTGATGTGACAAAAGACAAGCCCTCCCCTTGAAGGGGGAGGAGCAAAGCGATCGCTGCCCGATACCGTACGGTAAGCACTCCCCTCGTCTAAAGTCAGCGTGCCACTTCGAATAGACAATGCCGCGCCACGCACACATCGAAAAACACTTCGGCGCATCGGACTTGCTGCGCGACATCGTGATCGGCATGGCCGATGGCCTGACGGTGCCGTTCGCGCTGGCGGCGGGTCTGTCCGGCGCGGTCGCGGCTTCGGGGCTGATCGTCACCGCCGGCGTCGCGGAAATCGC
>DASXWZ010000384.1:0-1809 GCA_036503375.1 Rhodanobacteraceae bacterium
GGAACCTGCGGGCGAAACGCCATTGCCAAGAGAACCGCAAGGATGATCCCGCTTTCTTATTACATCGTGTTCGCGACGGTGCTGTTCTGCATCGCGATCACCGGCATGTTCCTGAACCGCAAGAACGTGATCGTGCTGCTGATGTGCATCGAGCTGATGCTGCTGGCGGTGAACACCAATTTCGTGGCGTTCTCGCGCTTCATCGGCGATCCGGCCGGGCAGGTGTTCGTGTTCTTCATCCTGACCGTGGCGGCGGCCGAATCGGCGATCGGGCTGGCGATCCTGGTGCTGCTGTTCCGCAACCGCGGCACGGTGAATGTGGCGGAAATCGATTCGTTGAAAGGGTGAGTCGAGCGCTTTCGCGATGCCTTGAACGGCATCGCGAGGCGAGACGAACGGGCGCGGTTGGACCCGCCCAGGAGCGACTTGGAGAGCGCAGGACGCGCGATCCTGGTCGCCGGTCCGAAGTGCAGGAATAAGAATGGTTGCAAGGGAGCACATGTGATTTCAGAAACCATCCTGCTCGCAATCGTGCTGTCGCCCCTCGCGGGCGCATTGCTCGCCGGGCTGTTGCGCAACCGGATCGGCCGCGCGGGCGCGGCGGCCGTCACGATCCTCGGCGTTGCGGTGTCGTGCGTGTTGTCTTGCTGGGTGCTGTACCAGATGGTCTGGGGCGGCGCGCCGAGCTTCAACGCCGACGTGTACACGTGGTTCACCGTCGGCAAGCTGTCGCTGCACGTCGGTTTCCTGGTCGACAGGTTGACCGCGATGATGCTGGTGGTCGTCACCTTCGTCTCGCTGATGGTGCACATCTACACGATCGGCTACATGGCGGAAGATCCGGGTTACCAGCGTTTCTTCAGTTACATCGCGCTGTTCACCTTCTCGATGCTGATGCTGGTGATGGCCAACAACTTCCTGCAACTGTTCTTCGGTTGGGAAGCGGTGGGCCTGGTGTCGTATCTGCTGATCGGATTCTGGTTCGAACGTCCGACCGCGACGTTCGCGGCGCTGAAGGCTTTCCTCGTCAACCGCGTCGGCGATTTCGGTTTCGTGCTCGGGATAGCAGCCGTGCTGTACGGTTTCGGCACGCTGGATTACGGCACGGTATTCGCGCAGGCCGGCACGCTGGACGGCAAGACCATCGAGGTGATCGGCGCGCATCCATGGTCCCTCGCCACCGTGATATGCGTGCTGCTGTTCGTCGGCGCGATGGGCAAGTCCGCGCAGGTGCCGCTGCACGTATGGCTGCCCGATTCGATGGAAGGTCCGACGCCGATCTCCGCCCTGATCCACGCGGCCACGATGGTCACCGCGGGCATCTTCATGGTCGCGCGCATGTCGCCGTTGTTCGAGCACTCGGAAACCGCGTTGTCCCTGGTGCTGATCGTCGGCGCCACCACGGCGTTCTTCACCGGCCTGATCGGCATCGTGCAGAACGACATCAAACGCGTGATCGCCTATTCGACGCTTTCGCAACTGGGCTACATGTGCGCAGCGCTGGGTGCGTCGGCTTACGCCGCGGGCGTCTATCACCTGATGACGCACGCGTTCTTCAAGGCGCTGCTGTTCCTGGGCGCCGGTTCGGTGATCGTGGCAATGCACCACGAACAGGACATGCGCCGCATGGGCGGCCTGCGCAAATACATGCCGGTCACCTACATCACGATGTGGATCGGTTCGCTGGCGTTGGCGGGCGCGCCGGGCTTCGCGGGATTCTTTTCCAAGGACGCGATCATCGAGGCGATCGGCGAATCGCATCGCACCGGCCACTTGTACGCATATATATGTGTGCTGGCGGGGGTGTTC
>DASXWZ010000385.1:0-2982 GCA_036503375.1 Rhodanobacteraceae bacterium
GAAGCAGCGCAATCTGGGTGCGGTCCGGCACGACACCCACGAGTCACTGACCGAGGCGCTGCGACTGTATCGATCCGCCGGTTATCGGGAGATCCCCCGGTTCAACGACAATCCTTACGCGCACCACTGGTTTGAAAAGACGTTGAAGTGAACCGCGCCCGCTATAATTCGCCATTTCGCATCCTGATCGTGCACGCATGTTCGAATCCCTGAGCCAACGCCTCTCCGCCACCGTCCAGCGCCTCGCCGGGCGCGGGCGGCTGACCGAGGAAAACATCCGCGAGTCGCTGCGCGAGGTACGCATCGCGCTGCTGGAAGCGGACGTCGCGCTGCCGGTGGTGCAGGCGCTGATCGAGCGCATCAAGGTGCGCGCGGTCGGCCAGGAAGTGATGAAGTCGCTCACGCCCGGTCAGGCGCTGATCAAAGTGGTGCGCGACGAACTGACTGCGGTGATGGGCACCGCCAATTCCGATCTCGATCTCTCCGCCACGCCGCCGGCGGTGGTGCTGATGGCGGGTCTGCAGGGCGCGGGCAAGACCACGACGGTCGCCAAACTCGCCCGTCACCTGGCCGAGCGCAGGAAGAAAAAGGTGATGGTGGCCAGTTGCGACGTCTATCGCCCGGCGGCAATCGAGCAATTGCAGACGCTCGCGCAGCAAGTCGGCGTTGGATTCATTCCATCTGCGAGCGGGCAGGATCCGGTCGCGATCGCGCGCAACGCGGTGGATGCAGCCAAGCGCGCAGTCGCCGACGTGCTGATCGTGGATACCGCCGGCCGCCTGCACATCGATGCCGAGATGATGGACGAGATCAAGGCGCTGCACGCGGCGCTGCACCCTGTCGAGACATTGTTCGTCGTGGATTCCATGACCGGCCAAGACGCTGCCAACACGGCGAAGGCATTTTCCGAAGCGCTGCCGCTGACCGGCGTGATCCTCACCAAGACCGATGGCGACGCGCGCGGCGGCGCGGCGCTGTCGGTGCGCTACGTTACCGGGCGGCCGATCAAGTTCCTGGGCGCGGGTGAGAAAACCGAAGCGCTGGAGCCGTTCCATCCCGATCGCCTGGCCACGCGCATCCTGGGCATGGGCGACGTGCTGTCGCTGATCGAGGACGTGCAGCACAAGACCGACGCCGACAAGGCCGCCAAGCTCGCGGCCAAGATGTCGAAGGGCAAGCGCTTCGACATGAACGACATGCGCGACCAGCTCGAGCAGATGCTTAACATGGGCGGGCTGGCCGGGCTGATGGAGAAGCTGCCCGGCGTGTCGTCGCTGCCGGAAAACGTGAAGTCGAAGGTCAACGACAAGGAAGTGAAGCGGATGATGGCGATCATCGGTTCGATGACGAAAAAGGAACGCCGTCATCCCGATCTGCTGAACGGCTCGCGGCGCGCGCGTGTGGCGCGCGGCTCCGGTACCCAGCCGGCCGAGGTCAACCGTCTGCTGAAGCAGTACACGCAGATGGAAAAGATGATGGGCAAGTTCGCCCGCGGCGGCATGAAAGGCCTGATGCGGCAGATGTCGGGGGCGATGAAGGGGATGGGGGGTCGCGGGTTTCCCGGATAACGGGCTTCCTTTCGCCCCCGATTCCGCTACAATTGCCCGTTTTCCGCGCCCTTGCGCCCTTGCGGCGGTCCTCCCGGGCGGCATTTCGAGAGAGTAAAGAACATGGTCAAGATTCGTCTTGCGCGCGCAGGCGCCAAGGGTCGTCCGTTCTACCACGTGGTGGTGACCGATCAGCGCAACGCGCGCGACGGCCGCAACATTGCGCGGCTGGGTTATTTCAATCCCGGTGCTTCCGGTCCGGAAAAGCGCCTGGAGCTGGATGTGGCCAGGATCCAGGAATGGGTCGGCAAGGGCGCGCGGTGTTCGGACAAGGTGCAATTGCTCGTGAAGGAAGCCGGCAAGCAGGCTGCCGCCTAACGGCATGGAAAAGCCGGGCGAGCGGCTGGTGCTGCTCGGCCGCGTCGTCGGCGTACATGGCCTGCGCGGAGAGGTGAAGATCGAGTCGTACACCGAACCGCGGCTGCGCATTTTCGATTACTCGCCCTGGCTGCTGGAAACCGCGCCGGGCGTTGCCGAAAAAATCGAAAAGGTGCGTGGTCGCGCACAAGGCAAGGGAGTGATTGCCTCCCTTCCCGGTTTCGATGATCGGGATTCCGTGGCGAAGTTGATCGGCGTCAGGATTTTCGTTCCGCGCTCGACATTGCCGGAGCTGCAGGGCGAGTTCTACCAGGAAGATCTGGCGGGAGTCGAGGTGGTGAACCTCGCGGGTGTTTCGTTCGGCACCGTCAGCCACTTGTTCGACACCGGTGCCAACCTGGTGCTGGTGGCGAAAAACAAGGACGGCCGCGAGCACCTGATCCCGTACGTGCCGGATGTGTACGTGAAAGCGGTCGACCTCGAGGCAAGACGCATCGTGGTGGACTGGGAGCAGGATTTTTGAGTGGCGAGCATGCGCATCGATGTCGTCACGCTGTTTCCCGATCTCGTGCAGGAGTGCGTGAAGATCGGGGTGGTGGGCCGGGCCGTGGAACGCGGCTTGTTGCAGGTGCAGGCGTGGAATCCGCGCGATTACGCGACGGATGCATACCGAAGGGTGGATGACCGCACCTTCGGCGGCGGGCCCGGCATGGTGATGCTGATCGATCCATTGCGCGCTGCATTGCGTGCCGCGCGCGGGGCCTCATCGGAGTCGGCACGCACGATTTACCTCAGCCCGCAGGGGACGCGGCTGACGCAGGACAAGGTTCGGCAACTGGCGGGTGAGCCGCGGCTGATCCTGTTGTGCGGACGCTACGAAGGCGTGGACGAGCGTTTGCTCGAACACGAGGTCGACGAAGAACTGTCGATCGGCGATTACGTGCTGTCGGGCGGCGAGCTCGCCGCGGCGGTACTGATCGACGCCGTCGGCAGGTTGCAGGAAGGCGCTTTGAACGACGCGCAATCCGCGCAGCAGGATTCGTTTTCGGACGGCCTG
>DASXWZ010000386.1:0-9879 GCA_036503375.1 Rhodanobacteraceae bacterium
GCCGGCGTGCTGGTATCGGGGGAACGCTTCGGCAACGTGACGCCCGAATCGCTGACGCAAAGCTTTGCGGTCAACGCCGCCGCGCCCTTGCTGATCACGCAGGCATTGGCGCCGCTGCTGCTGCGCGGGCACAAGCCGCGCGTGCTGTGCGTCTCCACGCAACTGGCCTCGATCGCGCAGGCGTCGGGGTTCCGCACGCTCAGCTATTCGATGAGCAAGGCCGCGCTGAACATGGCGGTGAAGCGGCTCGCCGCGGAACTCGGTCGACGGGGCATCGTGGTGATGGCGTTCCATCCGGGCTGGGTGAAGACCGCGATGGGCGGCGCGGGCGCAACGCTGAATCCGGCCACCTCGGTGAAGGCGATGCTGGGCCTGATCGAACACGCCCGGCCGGACGACGGCGGCAAGTTCCTGGCGTACGACGGCGCGCCGTTGCCTTGGTGATGCTGCACGTCGTTTTGCACAATCCGGAAATACCGCCCAACACCGGCAATGCGATCCGGTTGTGCGCCAACACCGGCGCATCGCTGCATCTCATCAAGCCGCTGGGTTTCGAACTGGACCATGCGAAATTGCGACGCGCGGGCCTGGACTACCACGAATTCGCGACCGTGGCGGTGCACGAGGATCTCGATGCATGCCTCGTCGCCTTGAACCATCCGCGCGTGTTCGCCTTCACCACCCGCGGCGATATCCGTCACACCGAGGTCCGCCATGCCGACGACGATGCGTTGTTGTTCGGTTGCGAAACGCGCGGCCTGCCGGACGAAGTGCTGGATGTGATCGCGCCCGAGCGCCGCGTCCGCCTGCCGATGGTGCCCGGCAACCGCAGCATCAATCTTTCCAACGCCGTCGCGGTGGCGGTGTACGAGGCCTGGCGACAACTCGGTTTTATCGGCGGGGCCTAACGTACAATCTGTGGATGGACCAAACGGCCGTCAACGCATGGATGCCGCAGCCCTTGCGACGGCTGGCCGGACGCGCACTGGAACGCGCGTTCAACCGCGCACTGAAACTGGATCCGGAAAGCCGGGGGGCGCTCGGCAAATTGGAGGGTCGCCGCATCGGCGTGCACCTGCGCGGGCCGGAAATCGCGTTCGATATCGTCGTCGAGGACGGAGGACTGCGCGTTCGGCCGCCGCAATCGGGCGAATCGCCGGAAAGCAAAGCCGATCTGCGCGTTGCCGCCACGCCCGGCGCGCTGCTGGGTATCGCGCTCTCGCGCGGCGGCGAAACATCGCCCGGAAAAGTCGAGATCGCCGGCGATGCGGAACTGGCGCGCCGGGTGGAGAAACTGGCGCGCGAATTCGCGCCGGATTTCGAGCCCGCACTCGCCGGCACGTTCGGCGAGGTGATCGGCGTGGCGATCGCGCGCGCGTTGCGCGAAGCAACGCAATGGGTGCGGCAAAGCGCGCAACACGCCGCGCAGGATTCCGCCGATTGGTTGCGCGACGAGGCGCGCCTGGTGGTGCCGCGCGGCGAGCTGGACGATTTCCTGGATGAAGTCGATGCGCTGCGCGAACGCACCGAGCGATTGAATGCGCGCGTGAAAGGATTACGGGAGCAAAGCGCATGACGCCGCTGCGATTGTTCCCGCGCGTGCTGCGCGTACTGGCCGTGCTGGTGCGTTACCGGCTGGACGATCTGGTCGACGAGGCGCACGCGATGCGCCCGCTGCAATGGGCGCGCGTCGTGCTGCCGAGACCGCGCGCCGAGATTGCATCCATGCCACGCGGGGCCCGCTTGCGCCTCGCGTTGACGCAACTGGGTCCGATCTACGTCAAGGCCGGGCAGGTGCTGTCCACGCGCCGCGACCTGTTGCCGCCCGATGTCGCCGACGAACTGGCTCTATTGCAGGACCAGGTGCCGCCATTCCCGGGCAGCGAAGCGCGCGCAATCGTCGAAGAGGCGCTGGGCGGGTCGATCGCCGCGCTGTACGCGCGCTTCGACGAAACGCCGCTGGCGTCGGCATCGATCGCGCAGGTGCACGCAGCCGCGTTGCCGGACGGCCGCGAAGTGGTGGTGAAGGTCGCGCGTCCGGGCATCCGCAAGCAGATCGCGCGTGATCTGGACCTGCTGCACGCGCTGGCCAACCTGGTCGCTCGCTGGCACCCGCAGGCCGACAAGATCCGTCCGCAGGAACTCGTCTGCGAAATCGAGAAGACGCTGTATCACGAACTCGACCTGCAGCGCGAAGCGGCGAACGCGAGTTTGTTGCGGCGCAATTTCACCGATTCGCCCGACTTGTACGTGCCGGAGGTGCATTGGTCGCACACCAACGAGCGCGTGTTCACGATGGAACGCGTCCACGGCATTCCGGCCGATGACATCGTCGCGCTGGACGCGGCCGGCATCGATCGCAGGCATCTCGCTGCCAAAGGCGTGCGGCTGTTCTACACACAGGTGTTCCGCGACAATTTTTTCCACGCCGATGCACACCCGGGCAACATCTGGGTGGACACGACGCGCGTGGAAGATCCGCGTTTCATCGCGCTGGATTTCGGCATCATGGGCACGCTGCCGGAAGCCGACCAGTACTGGCTGGCCGAGAATTTCATGGCGCTGTTCGAGCGCGATTACCGGCGCATCGCGGAGCTGCACGTCGCCGCCGGCTGGGTGCCGGCGAACGTGCGGCTGGACGAGCTGGAAACCGCGGTGCGTACCGTGTGCGAGCCGTATTTCACGCGGCCGCTGTCGGAAATCTCGCTGGCCGAGGTGGTCGCCAAGATGTTCAACACCGCGCGCCAGTTCGAACTGACGCTGCAACCGCAGTTGATCCTGTTGCAGAAGACGCTGCTGAACATCGAGGGACTGGGCCGGCAACTCGATCCCCAGATCGACATTTGGGCCGTGGCCTATCCGGAGCTGAAGCGGATCCTGTCGCGCCGCTACAACCCGCTGCGCGCGCTACGCGACATCCGGCGGCGCGTGCCCGAGTGGCTGCACATCGCGCCGCAGATTCCCGATCTGTTGCACGCGGGTTTGCAGAAACTGGCGCAAGGCGCCACGCGCGTGGATGTGACCTCGCAGGAACTCCAATTTCTGCATGCGGCACAACGCGACACGCAACGAAGGATCCTCGCCGCATCGTTCGGCGGTGCGCTGCTGGTCAGCGCGGCGCTGCTGTTCGCCTTTGCGCCGGCAAGAGCGCCGTGGCTGGAGATCGTCGCCCTCGCCGCCGGGTTGATCGCGTTCGCCGTTGCCTGGCCCTGGCGCGACAGATGAGCGGCGTACAAACATAATCGTCATTCCGGACGCCGCGAAGCGGCGATCCGGAATCAGTTTCCGGTACGGGAAGCTCAAGAGCTGGATTCCGGGTTCACTTTCCGAGGCGCCGGAAAGTGCCCCGGAATGACGAGTTGTGTAGAGTCGGCGCATGCGCATCGCGCCAGACATCGACATTCCGGACTCCGAACTCACCGAGCGCTTCCTGCGCGCCGACGGTCCGGGCGGCCAGCACGTCAACCGCACCGAGAGCGCGGTGGAGCTGCGTTTCGATGTCGCGCATTCGCCGTCGCTGCCGGATGCAATCCGTGCGCGATTGCTGGCACGCAGTGATCGCCGGCTCACCGGAGACGGGGTGCTGGTGATCCAGGCGCGGCGTTTTCGCGATCAGGCGCGCAACCGCGAGGACGCGCGCGATCGCCTGGTCGAATTGATTCGTTCAGCGCTGCAAGCGCCGAAGAAGCGCATCGCCACGAAACCGACGCGTGCGTCCAGGGAGCGCCGGCTGGCGGGCAAGCAGAAGCGCGGCGCGATCAAGCGCAATCGCGCGCGCGGCTGGAGTGAAGATTGAACGAGGGGGACTCGGGATCCGGGACTCGGGGCTCGGATCATCGAGGCCGCAGTTCTCGGCTTCCGGCCACGTTGCCGCCGCATATGCCGCAATTTCCGCAACGCGCCTGGCGAAAAACCTTCCGCGCCATCGTTCGCATCAGCGGCTGGCGATTCGAAGGCGAACTGCCGGACGTGCCGAAAGCCGTGCTGATCGCCGCGCCGCATTCGTCGTGGTGGGACGGCATCCATGGTCTGCTGTTCAAGGTCGCGCTGGGCGTGGACATCTCGTTCATGGCCAAACGCGAGCTGTTCATCTGGCCGTTGGGACCGCTTCTGCGAAGACTGGGCGGCGTGCCGATCGAACGCCACGCTGCGCGCGGCGTTGTCGCGCAGATGGTGCGTCAATTCCCGCGGCGCGAGCGCTTCTGGCTGGGCGTGGAACCGGAAGGCACGCGCAAACGTGTGGCCGAATGGAAGAGCGGTTTCTGGCGGATCGCGCGCGAAGCCGGCGTGCCCATCATCCCGGCGTATTTCGACTACCCGCGCAAGGTGATCGGCATCGGACCGCTGTTCCAGCCGACGACGGACATGACCGCCGACATCGCCGCGCTGCGCGCCTTCTACAAACCCTACCGAGGCAAGCACCGCGGCGTCGATTGAAACAATCTTCCGCCGCGCAATCGAGACTTCGAGGGGCCGGTCATCCGTAACGTATTTCTCGCGGACGCGGCGCTAGGCTCAGCGTCCGTTCCACACTCGCGTAGCGATTGGAGCCGTCATGTCCCTGCACGAAAGCATCGTCGACACCATCGGCGGCACGCCGATCGTCAAGCTTCGGCGCATCGCGCCCTCGAACGTTTCGCTGTACGCGAAAGTCGAATCTTTCAATCCCGGCGGTTCGGTCAAGGATCGCCTGGCGATCGCGATCATCCTGGATGCCGAGCAGCGCGGCACCTTGAAACCCGGCCAGACGGTGGTCGAAGCAACGTCCGGCAACACCGGCGTGGCGCTGGCGATGGTGTGCGCCGCGCGCGGTTATCCGTTCGTGGCCGTGATGACGGAAACGTTCTCGATCGAACGCCGCAAGTTGATGCGGGCCTATGGCGCGAAGGTGATCCTCACGCCCGCCGCGGCACGCGGCACCGGCATGGTGCGCAAGGCGGAGGAACTCGCTCAAAAGCACGGCTGGTTTCTGGCGCGGCAATTCGAGAACGAAGCCAATCCGGCGTATCACCGCAATACCACCGGTCCTGAAATCCTGCGCGATTTCGCCGGGCGGCGACTGGATTACTTCGTCAGCGGCTGGGGTACCGGCGGCACGCTGACCGGTGCGGGCGAAGTGCTGAAGCTGGCGCGGCCGAACCTGAAAGTGATCGCGACGGAACCCGTCAACGCATCATTGCTTGCCGGCGGCGAATGGCATCCGCACAAGATCCAAGGCTGGACGCCCGATTTTCTGCCGAAAGTGCTGAGCCGCACGATCGCCGATGAAATCATCCCGATCGACGAAGTACTTGCACGCGATACCGCGCGCCGTCTGGCGCAGGAAGAGGGCATCTTCTGCGGCATTTCTTCCGGCGCGACCGTCGCCGCCGCGCTGGAGGTCGCGAAGAAAGCGCCGCAGGATTCGGTGCTGCTCGCGATGCTGCCCGATACCGGCGAGCGTTACCTGTCCACGTTCCTGCTGGAAGGCGTGAATGAGGGCAGTGATGATGAATGGGTGAGCCAGCTCGCTTAACCGATGCCTCGACTGTGCACGCCGGGAAGTCGCTGCTTGTCATTCCGGACGACGCGTGAGCGGCAGACCGTAATCTGCTCTTGTAGCCCGGATGGAGCGGAAGCGGAATCCGGGACTTCCTGCAGCATGTCCCGGATTTCGGCGCTGCGCGCCTGCATCCGGGCTACGCGGAACGCACGTGCGTGTTGTGCGGTCGAACCTGGATGTGTCGTCGGAGTCATCGTCATGCACCGTAACCTGTTCCTGTTGCTTGCCTTGTTCTCCATTGCGAGCGTGATATTTGCAAAACCATCACGTGCCGCGAGTGCAAGTGACGACGACCTCGGCCAATGCCTGATCCGTTCCACCACACCCGTCGATCGCAAGGTGCTCACGCAATGGGCGTTCGCCACGTTGGCGCGCGATCCGGACGTGGCGCCACTTGCGTCGATCAGCCCGGCTCAACGCGAATCCATCAACCAGCAAGCGGGCAGCGTCGTCACCTCGATGCTGACGGATGCGTGTCCGCGTCAGGCCCAACGCGCTTTCGCAAACGGCGGACCGGAGGCGATCCAGCGCGCATTCGAAACCTGGGGGCAGTGGGCGATCACCGGCCTCGTTTCCGAACCCCACGTGATGCAGGGCATGGCCGGGCTGCTGCAATACATCGATATCGGCAAGCTGATGATGCTGGCGCCGATGGGTTGACCCGCAAAGACGCATGCTGATCGAAAAGATCAGCCGGTGAGCCGGGCCTTTACCTTCTGCGACAGCGCGCCGAAATCCGCGCGGCCGGCGGCGCGTTCCTTCAGCAGTGCCATCACCTTGCCCATGTCGCGCGGCGAAACCGCGCCGGAATCGGTAATGGCGGATGCAATGAGCGAGTCGATTTCTGAATCCGACAACTGCGCGGGAAGATAGGATTCGATTACTCCGATCTCGTAGCGTTCCTGCGCGGCGAGGTCTTCGCGTTGTGCGCTCTCGTATTGCGCGACCGAATCGCGGCGCTGCTTCAGCATCTTTTCCAGCACGTTGAGCACCTGTGCATCGTCGAGCTGGATGCGCTCATCCACCTCGCGCTGCTTGACCGCCGCCTGCACCAGCCGGATCGTGCCCAGCCGCTGCTTGTCGCCGGATTTCATCGCGGCTTTCATGTCCTCGGTGAGGCGTGTTTTCAGGGCGCTCATTGGATGGTTCCTTGATGTTGCAGCGAATCACCGGGCCGGAAATGCAAAAGGCCGGCGCGCTGGCGCGGCCGGCCTTGCAGATGCGTGAAGATGCAGCCGCTCAGTACAGGCGTTCGCGGCGCGTCACTTCGCGCGACAGGCGGCGCAGGTGGCGCTTCACCGCGGCGGCGCGCTTGCGCTTGCGTTCCTGGGTCGGCTTTTCGTAGAACTCGCGCTTGCGGGTTTCGGCGAGCACGCCGGCCTTCTCGCAGGTGCGCTTGAAGCGGCGCAGGGCGATTTCGAAGGGTTCGTTCTCGCGAACCTTGACGCTGGGCATATCGGCTCCACTTGCTAAACTGCCCGTCTGGAACGGGCGAGCCGCGAAGTATAGCGTGTCCATGAGCCACTTTTCAAAGCCCGTGCTGGGCATCGAATCCTCCTGTGACGAGACCGGGGTGGCCCTGTTTCAATTGGGCAATCATGAACCCGGCCGCGGGCTGCTGGCGCATGCGTTGTACAGCCAGGTCGACCTGCACGCCGAGTACGGCGGCGTGGTGCCAGAACTGGCCAGCCGCGATCACGTCCGCAAGCTGTTGCCGCTGCTGCATCAGACGCTGGATGAAGCCGGTTTGAATGTGCGCGATCTGGGCGGGGTGGCTTACACCTCGGGACCGGGCCTGATCGGCGCCCTCCTGGTCGGTGCTTCTGTTGCGCGCGCGCTGGCATGGGCGCTGGAGATTCCGGCCATCGGCGTACACCACATGGAGGGCCACCTCCTGGCGCCTTTGCTCGAGGAACCCGCGCCGGGAGGGGAGTCCCTTTCGCCGCCGTTCGTTGCGCTGCTGGTATCTGGCGGGCATTCGATGCTGGTGGACGTCGGAGCCATCGGCAAATATGGAATTCTCGGCGACACGCTGGACGATGCCGCCGGCGAAGCCTTCGACAAGACGGCCAAGTTGATGGGCCTGCCGTATCCTGGCGGGCCGGCGCTGGCGAAAACCGCCGAGTCCGGCCGGCCGGGCGCGTACAGATTTTCGCGGCCGATGACCGACCGGCCCGGACTGGATTTCAGTTTTTCCGGCCTGAAAACGCAGGTGCTGCTGGCCTGGCGCGATTCGGATCGATCCGAACAGACGCGTGCCGACATCGCGCGCGGATTCGAGGACGCCATCGTGGAGACGCTCGCCATCAAATGTCGTCGTGCACTCGCGCAAACCGGTTACTCGAAACTGGTGATCGCCGGTGGCGTCGGTGCGAACAAGCGCCTGCGCGCAGCGCTGGCGGAAGCCGGGCAACGCGAAGGGTTCACGACGTATTTCCCGCGGCTGGTGTTCTGCACCGACAATGGCGCGATGATCGCGCTGGCGGGTGCGTTGCGGCTGGCGGCGGGACAGGTGCAAGGGCCGGAGATCGTCGTGAAGCCGCGTTGGGATCTGGAAGCACTGCCGGTGGTGTGAACATGGACATCGTCTTCATCGAAAACCTCACGATCGAGACCACGATCGGCATCTACGACTGGGAACGGCGGGTCCGGCAGCCGGTCGCGCTGGATGTCGAGATGGCTTTCGACAACACGAAACCTGCCGCCAGCGAACTGATCGCCGATGCGCTGGATTACAAGCGGGTTTCGAAACGGTTGATTGGCTTCGTCGAAGCTGCGGAATTCCAATTGGTGGAAACGCTGGCCGAACGCTGCGCGCAGATCCTGCGCCAGGAATTCGGCGTGGCGTGGCTGCGCCTGAAACTGTCCAAGCCCGGCGCGGTCCGTGGTGCGAAATCGGTGGGTGTCCTGATCGAACGCGGTACGCGGCCTGCCTGAGATGCCGCGCTTTCATCTGAGCCTCGGCTCCAATCTCGAACCGGAACGACACCTGCGCGTCGCATTGCGCGAATTGCGCACGCGCTTCGGGGAGTTGCAGGTTTCATCCGTCTACGAATCCGCGGCGGTCGGTTTCGTGGGGCCGCCGTTCTGGAATCTCGCGGCCGGACTGCGTACCGGCCTCGATGCCGAAACATTGAACGAGTGGTTGCACGCACTGGAGGCGCGCGAAGGGCGCGTCCGTGGCGGCGCGCGTTACGCCGATCGCACGCTGGACATCGACATCGTCGCGATCGACGGCATCACGCTGGAGCGACCGGAGTTGCGCGAAGCGTTCGTGCTGGTTCCCCTCGGCGAAATCGCGCCGGCGGTTCTTCAGCCGCACAGTGGGAAGACGATCGGCGAGCTGCGGTCGCAGATCGCGAATGCGCCGCTGAAAAAGCTGGACGTGCGGCTCGAAGACGAATAAAAGCGCATTCCCGGGGTGGGGTCCTGGAAAATCCAGGTCGGGACAGGCGAGTTACAGTCCCGCTTCGCGCGCCAGTTGATCCAGTCTGATCCGCTTCGCCGGAATTTCGATGCTGCGCGAGGCGGTTTCCTCCACGAATTCGACTTCATGCGAGAACATCGCGAGCGCGGTGCGCGCCACCTGCCGCGTGTCGAACCACGCATAGGTTCCCACGCCGGCCGCGCCGACCAGCGGCAGCAGGCGCGACAATGCCGTGCCCAGCGCGCGCTGCGAAAGCCGCATCCCGATCCGCTCGGCGACTGCACGCAACGCTTGCGCGGTGGCGTGCCGCACGATGAAGCGCTCGCCCGCGCGCACCACGAGGTCGCGCACCGCCTGAGCCGCGGTGTGCTTGAACAGGCAGTAGAGCATCTGCTCGCGCGTGATCGTGGACGATTGCCCGTAGGCCGCGGCGATGTCGGCCACCATCTTCGCCTGGATCTTCCAGATCGCGACCAGTTCCGGCAGCACGGTCATCCAGCCCAGCGGACCGGGCGGCAACGACAGCGAAGCCGAAGCGAGGAAGGCGCGACGTCGCGCGGCGGCTGCGATCGCTTCGGCGCGCACGCGCGGCGACACCGACGGCGGCTCGGCGCTGCGCGGGATCTCGCCCAGGAAGTTGAGGATGATGCGCGCGATGCCGCTGGTGTCGGCGGGCACGGAGATGGCGGTGGTCGTTGCTGCGTTCATGGCGTTCCGTCCGGCGGTATGCAGTCCAATCTGGCAGGCCGCGGTTCAAGAGGACATGAATACCGCGTCAGGTGAATACCGCGTCAAGGCGACAATGCCCTTCCGCCATCCACGCGCAGGATCTGGCCGGTGACGTAAGTCGCATCCCGCAACAGCCACAGCACCGCCCCGGCGATATCCTGCGGCGAACCCTGCCGTTTCA
>DASXWZ010000387.1:0-3096 GCA_036503375.1 Rhodanobacteraceae bacterium
CATGATCACGGCGTCGGCCATTGAAACGATCGTGGGATCGCAAAGGACCGGCGTGTCCTTGGGACCGAGGTCGCCGGTGAACACCAGCGCGCGCGTTGCGCCGTCCTCTGTTGCGGCGACTTCGACCGTGGCCGAGCCGAGGATGTGTCCGGCATCGCTCAGCGTGACGCGGATTCCGGGCAGGATTTCCTGCGGCGTGTCGTAGTCCAGCGGCTTCATTAGCTTCATCGCCGCATCCACGTCATCCTGCGTGTACAACGGTTCTGCGGGCCTCTGGCCCGGCGCGAGATGACGGTTGGCATCCTGTGCGTCCATGTCCGCGATGTGCGCGGAATCGGACATGATGATGTTGGCGAGATCGGCGGTCGCCGACGTGGCGAAGATCGGTCCGTCGAAACCGCGCTTCACCAGCAGCGGTATGCGTCCGCAGTGGTCGAGGTGCGCATGACTCAGCACCAGCGCGTCGATGCCTTTCGGATCGAACGGGAACTCGGCGGCGTTGCGCACGTCGGCATCACGGTCGCCCTGCACCATGCCGCAGTCGAGCAGCACCCTCTTGTCCGCCGCGCTCACCAGATGGCACGAACCGGTGACCTCCCCCGCCGCCCCATAAAAAGTGATGTCCATGCCTGATCCTCGCGAGTTCAAAATCGCGGCATGATAGCTGACGTGGGCCCCGGGACCGGCCTCGAACGCGGTCACGCTTTCACCTCTTACTTTCGACACTCCCGGCAGTCCGGGCGCCTGCTAGCCTTGGCGGCGCTCAGCGGCCGTGCCGCGGCTTTGCCCTTCCAAACGAGGAACTCCATGAACAAGCACCTGTTCAAGCCGGTCGCGCTGGCGATCGCGCTGGCACTCAGCGCCGGCAGCGCATTCGCGGCCAGCAATTTCGACATGAACGATCTCAACAAGAACATCAACCCCTGCCAGGATTTCAACGACTACGTCAACGCCAAATGGCTGGCGGACAATCCGATCCCGGCCGACCGCAGCAGTTGGGGCGCGTTCGACAAGCTGGCCGAGGACAGCCTCAACACCCAGCACCAGATCGTGGAAAATGCGGCGAAGAACGCAGCGCAGTCCAAGCCCGGTTCGATCGATCAGAAGATCGGCTACTACTTCAAGTCCGGCATGGACGAGGCGGCGATCAACAAGGCCGGTTTCGATCCGATCAAGCCCGACCTCGCGAAGATCGACGCGCTGAAATCACCGAAGGACATCGTCGCCTACCTCAACGAAAGTTTCGCCAGCGGCCAGGGCGACCTCTTCAGCTTCGGGCGCGCCGCGGACTACAAGCACTCCGAAACGCAGATCGCCTACGCCTTCCAGGGCGGCTTGAGCCTGCCGACCAAGGAGTACTACACCAAGACCGACGCCGACAGCGTCAAACTGCGCAACGAGTTCACTGCGCACGTCGCGAAGATGTTCGAGCTCACCGGCGTGCCGGCGGCTTCGGCGCAGAAACAGGCCAAGGACGTGCTGGCGTTCGAGACGCGCCTGGCCAAGGCGTCGCTCGCACCGGTGGACCTGCGCAAGCCGGAAAACCAATACCACTTCGTCAGCGTGGCCGATGCGGACAAGGTGACGCCGCGCTTCTCCTGGGACGACTTCATCAAGGCGCAGGGCGCCAATGTCACCAAGGGATTCTCGCTGTCGCAGCCGATGTTCTTCGCCGAAGTGAACAAGATGCTGGGTGACGTGCCGGTTTCGCAGTGGCAGTCCTATCTTCGCTACCACCAGATCGAGAACGCGGCACCGGCGCTTTCCGACGCGTTCCAGAACGCGCATTTCGATTTCTACAACAAGACGCTGATCGGCCAGAAAGTAATCAAGCCGCGCTGGAAACGGGTGCTGAGCGCGATCAACAGCGACGGCAGCGGCATGGGCATGGCGCTGGGCGAACTCTATGTCGCGCAGGAATTCCCGCCGGAAGCCAAGCAGCGCGCGCTGGTGCTGGTCAACAACGTGCGCAACGCTCTGAAGGCGCGCATCGAGAACCTCGACTGGATGAGTCCCGAAACCAAGAAAAAGGCCATCGAGAAGTGGAACACCTTCCTGCCCAAGATCGGCTATCCGGACAAGTGGCGCGACTGGAGCGGCCTGACGCTGACGCCGGACAACTACTACGCCAACGTGGCGGCGGCGACCAAGTTCGATTACCAGTACGAGATGAGCAAGGTCGGCACCCCGACCGACCGCCACGAATGGGGCATGACGCCGCAGACGGTCAACGCGTACTACAACCCGACCGACAACACCATCAACTTCCCGGCCGCGATCCTGCAGCCGCCGTTCTTCTACGCCAACGGCGACGACGCGGTCAATTACGGCGGCATCGGCGCGGTGATCGGGCACGAATCCAGCCACGGCTACGACGACGAAGGCAGCCAGTTCGATGCGCAGGGCAACAACGTCAACTGGTGGACCAAGGCGGACCGCGACAAGTTCGACGCGCGCACGCACAAGCTGGTCGAACAGTTCAACGGTTACTCGCCGTTGCCGGGGGTGCACGTCAACGGTGAGTTGACGCTGGGCGAGAACATCGGCGATCTCGGCGGCCTCAATGCTTCCTACGATGCCCTGCAGGCCGCGTTGAAGCAGAATCCGTCGGAAGCCATCGAAAAAATCGACGGGATGACCGAGGACCAGCGCTTCTTCCTCAACTGGGCGCGCGTGTGGCGCGAGAGCATGCGTCCGGAACTGATGAAGGTGCTGGTGAACAGCAATCCGCACGCACCCGCGGAGTTCCGCGCGATCGGCGCACCTTCCAACATGCCCGCTTTCGCCCGGGCGTTCCAGTGCAAGGCCGGCGACAAGATGGTGCGCAGCGGCGACAAGCAGGTGAAGATCTGGTAATTCACCTCGTCATCCCGGCCATGGATTGGCCGGGATCGAGTTGCATGGACGTCAACGGGCCAAATGAAAACGCCGCGCAAAAGCGCGGCGTTTTTTTCTCGTCATTCCGGCGAAAGCCGGAATCCATTCGTTCCAGAGGAGTTTGTCCGGGGCCATTTCCGATGAAACCGGAGATCGCCCCGGAATGGCGGTATGGTCTTGCGGTCGTCTCCGGATCACGGGGTCAAGGCCGCCGCGCCA